>NZ_JAYXIH010000001.1:0-248152 GCF_036016755.1 Aurantimonas sp. A3-2-R12
AAATCTGATGAAACAGCCTTTCCCATGAAGCACCTCCTGCTCACAGAGAATCAAACCGAACATCAAATGGGAACCCGTCGATTCAAATTATTCGCCGGATGCTCTAATCAGCCGCTTCAGTGATGCGATAAGGCTGGCATTCAACTCTGCCGCGCGGCTCTGGGAATGCTGAACACATTCGCGCCTGTCTCACTCCCGGGCGGATGAAGAGCGGGTCGCGAGCCCGATCATCTCTTGGGTGGTCAACGTCTGACAATAGCTTGTGAAAGCGGCAAGCGCGTTGACGTGTCGCTCCTTGGAATGGGTGGCGCAGGCATCCGAGATGCATATGGGATAGTAGCCGCGGTCGGCGGCATCCCGCACCGTGTGGTCGACGCATTGATCGGTGAACTCTGTTGACGACCTGCACCGCCCGATTCACGGCGCGAAAGGTCAAACGGCCGGAGGCGCACTTCAAGGCGAAAGCTGGTTCTTTCGGCTTGGCTCACTCCACCGCTGGCAGAACCAGGCTTTCGTACTCATGTTCGATCGTACGGCCAAGCACCGGGTCGTGCAACTGCATCCGGAAGTAGCGGGCAGGTCGGACGCCCCCCGACAGAACCCCCAGCGTGCCGCACATCATTGCCGTTCCCGGCTGCAGGCGATCGGGGCCCGCCGCGAAGGGAGATGTCTCGATCAGTCCCGCCAGCGGCCGGATCTTCGCCACGCCGCCATCCTGATACGGTGTCCACTCTGTGCCCGGTTCGTCGCGGATCCACGAGCGCAGCGCGATCTCGTCCAGATGTCCGCACACTTCTTCGTAGCGCCAAAGCCGCTTCGCCACTGGCTTGGCGCAGACCTGCTTGGACAGCGCGACGGAGTGGGCTTCCAATTCGCGGTCCGTGTGATCCGAACCGAGTCCAAGGAACAGCGCCTTGCCATCGTCCAGCAACAGCGGCTCGACCTCGCCCGACGATGTCGCGCCGACGACCTGGATCGCGGCGTCGTTCGTAAGGAGAGCCGAGCCGATCCGGTAGAACAGTGGGACGGCAGACGGCGGCGCGACTCCGATCGCTTTCAGTTCGGCGATGTGGTGGTCGACGGCGGCCTGGTCACGCCCGGTCCAGCCGGCAATCACGGCGTTGTCAATGTTGACAGACAATGGGCTGTCACCGAGCACTTCGAACGTCAATGTCGTGGTCAAGATCGTACCTGCCTGTTGTGACGGTTGGAAATCAGAGGCCGTTGGCGAGAAAGAGCGCAAGGCCCGGGAACAGGATGAGCGCGAAGACCATCGCCAGCATGGTCAGCGCGTAGGGTGTGACGCCGAGCATCACTTCGCTCAGCGAGCCCTTGGATCGGGCCGCCTGGACGACATAGAGATTGAGTCCGACCGGCGGCGTTATCAGCGCCATCTCGATCAGCACGATCATCAACACGCCGAACCAGATCTTGTCGAAGCCGAGGTCGGCGACGATCGGCACGACGATCGGGATGGTCGCGATCATCAGCGACAGCGTTTCGATGAAGAAACCGAGCACGATGTAGAGAAGGACGATCACGAACAGGGTGCCGTATGCCCCGAGGCCGAGATTGTTGAGGAGTTCCGTGAGCTGGCGGCCGAGCCCGGCGGAGGCCAGCGTGTAGTTGAGGAAGTAGGCGCCGACGATGACGAACATGATCATCGCGGTGGTGCGCACGGTGCCCAGCAACGCCTCGCGGATCATCGAAAAGGTCAGTGCCCGATGGGAGGCGGCAATGGCGAAGGCCATTGCAACCCCGATGGCGGCTGCTTCCGTCGGGGTCGCCCAACCGCGATAGATCGATCCGACAACGACGCCGAACAGGATTGCGATCGGCAGAAGGTGGCGCAGTCCGGAGAACCGCTCGCGCCACGAGAAGCTGCGCGAGGGACCGCCGAGCGCGGGTTTGATCTTGCAGATCACCGCGGTCACCGCCATGAAGCCGAGCGCCAGCAACAGTCCCGGCAGAAGACCGGCAAGGAACAGTCGCGGCACCGACGTTTCGGTGAGAAACCCGTAGACGATCAGGTTGATCGACGGTGGAATGAGGATTCCAAGAGTGCCGCCGGCGGCAATTGCTCCGGCGAACAGTTTTGGATCGTAGCCGAGCCGGTCGGCCTGGGGCATCGCGACCGTGGCGACCGTGGCTGCGGTGGCGACGGATGATCCGGACGTCGCCGAAAACAGTGTGGCAGTCGCGATATTGGCGTGGACCAAGCCGCCCGGCAGCCAGGAAAACCAGGAATCGAGCGCGGCATAGGTCCGCTCCGCGATGCCGGCGCGCACCAGGATTTCTCCCAGCAGAACGAAGAACGGAATGGCGATGAGGAGGAAGCTGTCGGACGACGAATAGACGATCTGGCCGAGGCCTCGGATCAGGGGAAAAGGCGAATAGAAGACATCGATCCCAATACCGAGCAGAAACAGGACGACGCCGACCGGTAGGGAAAGGGCGAGCAGCCCGAGAAGTCCGACGCTGACTGATCCGATCATGGTATTTCCCCGGCTTCGCCGCCGTCGCCCGCTACGTCCCGCACAGCTTGCCAGTCTCGCCCCAACGCCGACACGACGATGCAGACGAGCAGAACCGCGGAGACGAGTGCGAGCCAGACCCAACCCGCAAACCAGATCGATTGCGGAATCCACAAAGGTGTACCCAGCGGTGTGTTGGCGTGTGAGCCGCGGGCTAGCGTCTTGCCCAGGACGTCCCAGGAATAGAAGGCGACGAGGCAGGCGATGCCGCTCAGGCTGGCCAACGCCAGAAGGTCGAACAGTGCCCGCCCGGCGGTCGACAGACGCAACTGCAGAATATCGATGCGCACATGCGCACGCTCGGTCAGCGCAAAGCTGAAGCCCCAGGTGGCGACACCGGCCATCACGTAGCCCGAGATCTCGTCGGCACCGCCGAGGCTGCCAATCGACGTTTGCCGAAGGACGATCTCGAGGAGGATGAGGGCGACAGTTGCCAGGAGAGCCATGCCGGCGAGAACCGCGATTGCGCGGTTGATCGTGGCCAGCGCGGCGGCGACCCGGACCGGGCCGCCACCTCTTGCTTGGGTTCCTGTCATGACCGCCGCCCTTTTTCGTCTTATTGCGCGGCGATGGTGACGCCGACGGCTTTGCCGACCGACTCGTTCCAGCGCTTGGCCCAGTCCCCGCCGGCCCGTTCGGCCCAGTCTGGAAGTACCTTCTCGGTCAGCACTTTCCGGGCGACTTCGCGATCCGAGTCAGTTGGCTCGACCAAGGTCATGGAAGCGGGCTTGCCCGCTGCGCAGTCGCCGGAGCCGGTCAGGCAGGCGACATCGCGTGACAGCGCGTCAGCGGCTTGGTCCCAGGCCGGGGCCTCGAACTTGGTCTTGATCTCGTCTTGAAGGAACGTCTGCATCTCGGGTGACAGCTCGTTCCATTTGTCGAGATTCATCGCGGTGACGACAGGGTCCCAGCCGCCGAGCGGCAGAGTGAGAAGATGCGTCGAGGATTCCCACCAACCGGCGCTGTAGCCGGAGCCGGCACCGGTCACGGCGCAATCGACGACGCCGCGCTCGAGCGCGCCGGGCACTTCGGAAAACGCCATGGTGATCCCCTCGGCGCCGAGTTCTTCCAGCAAGATCGCGGTCATCCGGCCGGAGGCGCGGATCTTCTTGCCCTTGAGGTCTTCCAAATTGGAGATCGGCGCGTTGCAGAAGACGACCTGAGGCGGGTAGGGGGCGATCGCTAGCAGCTTGGCATTGAAGCGGTCGCGCATGATGTCTTCGACCATCGGCTTGGCGGCTTCGGCGACGTCGCGGGCCGTTGCTGCGTCGGTAGCGATCAGCGGAACGTCAAGGCCCTCGAGTTCGGGCGCGTCTCCCACCGTGTAGTCGGCGACCGTCATGCCGATGTCGAAGACGCCGTCGCTGAGCAAACGGAAGACGTCGGCACCCTGAACGCCCATCTGGTCGAAGGTGGTCAGGTTCACCGTGACGGCACCCTTCGAGTCCCCCGGTAGGATTTCGGTCCAGAACGGCTGCTCGAATTCCTTGTAGAGCGGCAGGCTACTCCAGCTACCGACCACGGAAAGCGTTGTGTCCGGCAGGTCTTGCGCATTCGCGGCAGCGTTTGCCGCCAGCAATGCCGTTGAGATCGAGAGAGTGCGAAGAAGTGCTTTCATTGCGTGACTCCATTTGGTGGCAGGTGACAAGAAGCGGGTGATTGGTCAGGAACTTCGTTCGGCCAGGAGATCGGTCACCAGCATGTGGCCAGGATCGTGGGTGATGGCGATATCCGGTCGCGCGGCGCGGATCGCCATTTGTGGGGTGACACCGCAGGCCCAGAAGACCGGAACTTCGTTTGGCCCGATCACTGGGGCGTCGCCGAAGTCCGGATTCATGATGTCGGCGATGCCGATCGCGGCTGGATCGCCAAAATGCAGCGGCGCTCCATGCGCCAGCGGCTGACGGTCGGAAAGAACGATCGCCCGAATCGCATCCTGGGGGGAGAAGGCGCGCATCGAGACGACGATCGGGCCGGCGAAGGGGCCGGCGGGTTTCGTTGCGATGTTGGTCACATACATCGGCACGTTGGTATCCGCGTCGATATGCGGGACCCGGATCCCGGCGCGTTGCAGAGCTGCCTCGAAGGAGAAGGAGCAACCGATCACGAAGGTAACGAGATCGTCTCGCCACTCCTTTGTCAAATCACCTGGGGAGCCGACCAGCTCGCCGTCGCGAAAAATCCGGTAGCGCGGCACGTCTGTACGGATATCGACGTCCGCACCGAGAGTCGGCAGGCGGGGATCTCCGGCCTCCCCGACGGCCAGCAGCGGGCACGGCTTGGGATTGAGGACACAAAAGCGCAGGAAATCCCCGGCCAAGGCTTCCGGAAGGATCGCCAGATTTCCCTGAAAATATCCAGGCGCCTGACCGCTCGTCGGACCTGTGAAAGAACCGGACCGAATCCGTTCGCGCAAGGTGCGAGGGGATCGCTCGAACTCTCCGGTCATTTCCTGGGCAGCCTCCCGAGCTGTTTATTTTTTCTGCAAGGGGAGTGTTCCATCCGTCGCTGCATGCGTCAATTGATCAACTTTCGATCATTTTGATCCGCTGGGAAGATCAAATGGATGGTCCATCGCTGCGACGGCTTGTTCCGCCGCGACCTTCAATTCGGCGCTGACGTCGGCGTCCAGCGACGGGTGGTGCGCCAGAACAAAGCGGAGTGGTTTCGGTTTCGCGGCTGCGACGGTGTCGAGCCGCCTGATCCGACCAGCGACAATGTCCGTGGCGGCCATGCTGGACGGCAGAACGCCAATTCCGAAGCCGGCGCGCACCAGATGCAACGCGGTCGAGAGCGATGCGCAGCCGTGCAGCAGTGGAGCTGCATCGAGGTGGGCGGCGGTGAAGATCGCATCCAGATTTCGATAGGGAATGGTACCCTTCGGAAAGGTCACGATCGGATGCCTCGCCAAGTCCTTCAATGTCAGCGGGTGGTCGGGGACGTCGGTCGTCGCGGCCGCGAACCAGTCAATGATGCTGGCGTGGATGAATGTGCCGGACGCCTGGGCCGGTACCCACTCCTCCATCAGGACGGCGATATCCAGATCGTCCTGCAGCAGCTTGGCCGCGAGGACTGACGACGTGTCGACAGCCAATTCGATCCTAAGGTTTGGAAAACGATCACGGATTCGGGTCATCATGCCAGGCAGCCATGTATGCACGACCGTTTCCGCCACACCGATACGGATCGTGCCGGCGAAACCGCCCTCATGCCCGAGCGTGGCCATGATGCGGTCGCGCATTTCTGTGAGACGCGCCGTCTGGTCGAGGAAGGTGCGACCCGCCGGCGAAAGCCGTCCACGGCGCTTGCGCCGGTCGAACAGTTCGACACCCAGCCGATCCTCCAGCGCGGCGATCCGCGCTGATACGGCGGACTGGGACAGTCTCATCTGCGCGGCTGCGGCCCGGAAGCCACCATGCCGGACGATGCAACTGACGATCTCGATATCCTTGATGTCGAACATTGGCAGCCAGCCTCCGAAGTGGGTCGTCGGATGATAACAGTCTCGGCGGTCAAGTACCTGCTCGCCGGCGTTGGACAACTTGCCCGACAGCCTGGACAGGCCTTGGGTCTAGGTTGTGTGGACAAACCTGATCCATTGTCTGATCGTAGCAATCTCAACGAATCCGAGAAAGCTTGAGGCCAGATTGTCGAAACGGGTGGCGATGCGGCGGGACTGCTTGAGGCGATTGAAGAAGCGCTCGATGCGGTTGCGCAGCGCGTATTTGGTCTTGTCGACCGGGCGCTGAACTCTGCGGTTCGACTTTGTCGGGATCACCGGGTCTGCGCCGCGCCGCTCGAGATCGTCGCGAATGGCGTCGCTGTCATATCCCAGCGCGAGATGGACGCATCGAGACACGAGGCCGTGTCGGTGCGACAGCGTGCTCGCGGCATTCACGAGCAACTCCTGACGGAGCGCGGCCGAAACTCGGCGCAGCCCCATGCTGTCAACGACTGGCTTTCGGTCTATGCAATGGCGGTCAACGAGGAAAACGCCGCTGGCGGACGCGTCGTCACCTCACCGACGAACGCCGCCGCCGGCGTCGTGCCGGCGGTGCTACGCTACTATCTCGACCATTGCGTGGGGCGGAATCCAAGAACACTCCGGTGTTCCTGCTGACGGCTGCGGCGATCGGTGGCCTGATCAAGCACAATGCCTCGATCTCGGGCGCCGAAGTCGGATGTCAGGGGGAAGTGGGGTCGGCAGCCGCGATGGCCGCCGCGGGGCTTTGCGCGGTCCTTGGAGGAACCAACGAGCAGATTGAAAATGCCGCGGAGATCGCGCTCGAGCACCATCTCGGGATGACCTGTGATCCGGTTCGGGGACTGGTGCAGGTTCCCTGTATCGAGCGCAACGGCCTCGGCGCGATCAAGGCGGTCTCGGCGGCGTCACTCGCACTGCGCGGCGATGGCAAACACTTCATGCCCCTCGACAATTGCATCGCGACGATGCGGCAGACCGGGATCGACATGAGCGAAAAGTACAAGGAGACGTCGCTTGGAGGACTCGCTGTAAACCTGCCGGAATGCTGAGGTGGCTAAAGGGAGGGTCTTTTTACGCTAAAGGCCAGAAGCGTGGGCCAGACCCGGGGCAATCGCTTGAAGGGAGGCGATTCCGGCACGGAGATTACCGTGATTCATAGGAGACCTCGAATCGGTGAGGTTTCCCATGTCCGGCCAGTCGCTTTTGGATCAGTTCTCGGCTCTCGAGGACTCGCGTCAGACGTGGACGGCGATCCATCCCTTGCCGAGACCGTGTTGATCGTGCTTTGCGGCACGATGGATGGCGAGAGCGGAGGACTGCGTCGAGATTGAGGAATGGGCCGGCCAGAAGCTGGATTTCCTCAGGCGCTTTCTGCCTTTCGCGTGGGGCGTGCCCTCGCACGACACGCTCAACCACGTCATGAACGCCTTGTCGGCAATGCTTTTTCGCAGGACCCGACGGGGTGTGCCCATCCGCTGCTAGAAAATCAATGACTTAGGCGTGGCGGAGAGGAAGGGATTCGAACCCTCGATACGGTCTCCCGTATACTCCCTTAGCAGGGGAGCGCCTTCGACCACTCGGCCACCTCTCCGAGGACGGGAAATGCCTGTTTTCATAGGGTTAGTCAACCCGTCAAGTGACACGGGATGACGGCTCGAAACGGGAACAAACACGGTTTGACGAGCCGATACAGCAAAAAATCTGCAAAACCGTCTAGTCCCGGAACGGGTGCCTGTTCTATAATCGTTCCATGCGCATCCCCCTTTACAGGTCCACCGAGGCGACAGTCATTGATGATGCCGATTGGGATTTAGTTTCGGGCATCAGATGGACTCTTTTGAAGGGCCAAGGCCAGAAATACGCGACGGGCACATCCAAGGGCGAAGACGTGCTTCTCCATCGACTGATTATGACGGCGCGAGACGGTATCGAGGTCAGTCATCAGGATGGAGACGGTCTAAACAACCGTCGTTGCAATCTCCGTATAGCTACGCGATTGCAGGTTACGTGGAGCCGGCGAGTGGTTCCAGGGAAGACCGGGATCTTTGAGAAGAACGGAAAGTGGGGCGCTTCGATCCGACAAAACGGTAGGTTCATAGTCCTGGGCTCCTTTGACAGCCAGTATGAGGCTATGCAGGCAAGGGACTACTTTTCAAAACATACCCGCCAGGGGTTTGGCGGTTTGCATGGCGTTGATTTGACGGGGTTCGATCCGTTAAAATTTGCGCCGACTGCACGCCGAATCCTCGGAGATTCCTAGAAGCTTCGCTATAGCCTCCCGCTGGTGGCAAAGCCGTGGTCTGCAACTTGCTGTCCCAGGATCGGATTGACACTCTGCCCTGATCGTACATCGCAATGACCAAGGGAAACTGGACAGCGTCTCCCAGTCTGGTATCTGCATTCTCACTCATGTGGTGCGCGAAGGTGCTCGTTAACCGCGTAGTCGGCTCCAACAAGGAAGATCCTCGCGTGTTCGATATGATCCATAAAGTCCGTTCCGAGGTCCAGGAGACCCGCCAGAGATTCCGTGACGATCTTCCGATAAGCCTCAAGAGGGCGTTCTCCAGAGAACTTTCCAGTGACGAGTGGACAGCAATGTTCAAGGCGCTCGGCAAGACCGACTGGGCGGCACTGACAAACTCGATGGGTGTCCGATGTGCATTAGAGATGATCAGTAGTTCGCATAGTCTGGATGCCGAAATTAGGAGGCTAGAAGGATCCATCGCCGTTGTTGAGCCGCGACGATTCGCCAAGATGCAGGCAAAATCTCGTCAGCTGGCGCACTTTATGATGACCGGCGAACATGGGGCGCAGCTTCTGTGCAATGCCGAGGCTATCGCTCGTATGCTGGGGGAGAAAAATTTTCTACTCACCAGTCCGCCGGCACATTTGGTCAACGACATTGATCGACTGGTCACGGTCTACGCCATCGATTTACTGGATCAACGGTCACGCGTTACGATGGCCAATCTAATAGAAACTCAGAGGGATGGCGTCGAGTTCATCATCAGCTACCTTGTAGGTAATCGTATCGACGAACTGGCCAAGATCGGCACTAACCAAGTAGCCAGGCTGAACCATTACAAGGGGCATATCCCTTCTGAAGCTCTTCAGGGTGGATCGTTGACCATCGCTTCGGCAACCGAACACGCTCACCTGCTCAGCCGTGGCTACAAGAAAGTGTCGGACTATGAAGGATCCTCGGCCGATCGAATGCTTGGAAGCCGTGCTTACTATTTCGCCCCAATATCCGGATTAGCACCCTTCAGCCAGGGTGCTCTGCAGACAGTCCATCAGACAGTGTCAGGTATCGATCCCGAGACCGGTTACAGCGTGGGCGAAATCATGGGCGGACGGATCAGTGAGATGAACCAGGTCCGGTTGATCGAGCGCCAGATCGGGAGCCAACGCCAGACGAGTGAAAATCTCCGACCGATCTTCGATGATAACGGTAAGGTGACCGCCTATGAACGGACGGCGGATGTCTCCAAGCTGACCAGTCTGCATCGCAGCACGGATCTGGCGCAGATGATCGGTGTCTGGCGGTGTCGTCAGATGGAAGAGCTCCTAGCCGTGAAAGTTAATGGTGAGTTGGTCGACCGCCTATATGAAATCTGGGAGAGGGACAGAAAGCTCGGCAAACAAAACGAGTTCGTCAACATCGCTCGACTTAGAGATAAAGACAAGGATGATAGCATCCTAGTCGACGCAGCCAAGATTATCCCGCCCCAGACACGCGATTACATCAAGTGGGTGTTCGGGCGTGACGATTTTTGGGTTCGTCGAGACATGGTGCTCGACACTTTCGGCAAACGTCAAGCCTCTATTAGGGATCGATTCACCGACGCCAATTTCGAGAGTTTGGCCGTGGGTATTCTGGGAAATAAAGCGTTTCCAATACTGGTTCGCTCAGAGAAGAGCATTCAGGACCTGAGTGCCAATGTGAAGAACCCAATCAAGTGGTTATTGCGCGGACGGCGAACGTAATTTCAGTCTCGTTCCAGCCTTCGAGCAGACGGTCCGACACTGGCTAATTGGGCGATCCCTCCATGTCACCGCCTAATCAGCGCAACAGGTAGCGTCCGATTTCTCGTAGCCATAGTCAGACCAAACATACCCGTGTGCCGCTCATAACATGGGATTGCTACGCGCTAAGAACACAATGTGAACGAAGGCTGTTTTGCAAGAAATCCGCTAAATGCCTCAAACCGGCTGTGGCCATTTCGGCATAACAATTCGGATTTGCAGGTGATTTCAGGAAAACTGAGGTTCGATGTGGCGCCCTTAGCAGGGGAGCGCCTTCGACCACTCGGCCACCTCTCCGAGGACGCAGATACCTGCGCGACGGGCCCGGTGCAAGGGAGGCAAGAAGAAAACCCGGTGAACATGATCGAAAGGCACCCCGCGGCCATTCAAACCGGACACCGCGAAACCTCGCCCCGACCCGGGAACGATCCACACGCGCTTCCTTCGCGGCGCCGTCAAGGCTCTGCGCGGCGCGGCCTGGTTCGCGGCTCAAGCAGCAGCTGGCACAGGTCGAAAAGTTGGCTCCGCGGGATCGGTTGCCAACTGTCGGTCCGGCCTTCAGTATTTGCGGATGAGCCCGACCAGCCGGCCCTGAACCTTGACCCGCTCGGAGCCGAAGATCCGCGTTTCATAAGCCGGATTGGCAGCCTCCAGCGCAATCGTATTGCCGCGCCGGCGAAACCGCTTCAGCGTCGCTTCCTCCTCGTCGACCAGCGCGACAACGATCTCCCCGGGCGTCGCTGTGTCGGCGCGGCGAATCACCACCGTGTCGCCGTCGAGGATTCCGGCTTCGATCATCGAATCGCCCTTGACTTCCAGCGCATAATGCTCGCCGCCGCCAAGCATATCCGGCGGCACGGCGAGGGAATGGGTGGTGTGCTGGATCGCCGAAATGGGAACGCCCGCCGCGATCCGGCCCATGACCGGAATCGAGACTGTGGCCGGTTCAGGCGGTCTCGTCGTCGCGCGTCGGGAAATCGGCTCAGACGTCTTGCGTGCCGCGTCGCGGCTTCCTTCGATCACGCTCGGCGTAAACCCGGCGTGGCCGACGGGGGCAGGGCGGTCCTTCTGCATCGCTTCGGGCAGCTTGAGGATCTCCAGCGCTCGCGCGCGATTGGGCAGGCGCCGAATGAAGCCCCGCTCCTCAAGCGCGGTAATCAGGCGATGAATGCCGGATTTCGACCGAAGCTCCAGCGCGTCCTTCATCTCGTCGAAGGAGGGAGGCACCCCGCTATCCCTCAGCCGTTCGTGAATGAACGACAAAAGGTCGTGCTGCTTGCGTGTCAGCATCGAGGCGACTCCCTAAAACAAAACCTGAACAAACCTATCTGTTCTAGTTGTGTTCCGCAAGACCCTTCCATTCGTCGAGCACAACGTAGCGGCAAGCCTCCCCCGCGCTCGCCGGAGCCGCCGAAGACGGCCGCACGAGCAAAGCATCGGCCTGCGCGTAGGTGGACAGGAGGGAGGAATCCTGGCGGGGCAGCGGAATGACCCGGACGACGCCGTCTTCTCGAGCCTCCAGCCGTGAGCGAACGAAGTCGGTCCGCAGGCCATTTTCAGGCATCGGCGCGCCGAGCAGCCCATGCCGGTAGAGCTGGCGATCGGGAAAACCCGCCAACCGGCGCACCAATGGAATCAGGAACAACCGCGCGGCGACCATGGAGGAGGCCGGATTGCCCGGCAGACCGACGATCGTCAGATCGCCAAGCCGCCCCGCCATCAAGGGCTTGCCGGGGCGCATCGCGACCTTCCAGAAGTCGAGTCCGACGCCGCGGTTGGCGAACACCTTGCCGACCAGGTCGTGATCGCCGACCGACGCCCCGCCGATCGTGACGAAGACATCCGCCCGGTCCCGGATGGAATCGCTCAGGCGCGCGTCGATCGTGGCGACGTCGTCGCCAGCGATCCCGCAGTCGATCGCATCGCCGCCGGCGCCTACCACCATCGCCGCGACGCCGTACGGGTTGGAGGCGACCAACTGCGAGGGACCGAGCGGCTCGCCGGGCAGCACGAGTTCGTCGCCAGTTGCGAGGATGGCCACCTTCGGCCGCGCCAGCACCGTCAGCGCGGGGTAACCGCAGCTCGCCGCAAGCGCGATGGCGCCGGGCGTGAGCAGGGCGCCGCGGGTCAACAACGTCTCGCCCGCAGCGAAATCGATACCGGCTGCCCGGATGAATTGGCCGGGTTCGAGCGAAACCGTCGGGCGTACGGTGCCATCGACTACAACGCGGGCGTCTTCCTGGATCAGGATCGCATCCGCACCTTGCGGCACCGGCGCCCCGGTGAAGATTCGCGCCGCTTCACCGATTCCCACCTGGCCGTCGAAGGCGCGCCCGGCGGCGGATTCGCCGACGACCCGCAGGGTCTCGAACGGCGACTGGACGTCCACCGCCCGGACGGCGTAGCCATCCATGGCCGAGGCATCGAAGGACGGCTGGGTGCGGCGGGCCAGGACGTCCTCGGCAAGAACGCGTCCGGCCGCTTGAAGCAACGGCAGCTGCTCGGTGCGGGTGAGGGGCACCGCGCTCCCAACCAATCGTCGATAGGCTTCCTCGACGGGAAGCAGACTCATGACCCGGCCGCCGTGAAGTCGCCGGAACGGCCGCCGGATTTCGACAGCAGCCGGATGCCGGACACGCGCATCGAGCGGTCCACGGCCTTGGCCATGTCGTAGATCGTCAGACAGGCCACGGAGACCGCCGTGAGCGCCTCCATTTCGACGCCCGTCTTGCCGCTGACCTTGGCCAGCGCGGTCACGCGCAAACCGGGCAGGGTCGCATCCGGCGTTATTTCGACGCCAATCTTCTCAAGCATCAGCGGATGGCAAAGCGGAATCAGCTCGTGCGTACGCTTGGCCGCCATAATTCCGGCGATCCGCGCAATGCCGATGACGTCGCCCTTCTTGGCCTCCCCGGCGAGAATCAGCTCCAGCGTCGCCGGCTGCATGGCAACGAAACCCTCGGCCTCGGCGACCCGAACGCTGTCGGCCTTGTCGCCGACATCGACCATCGAGGCAGCGCCGGCGGCGTCGAGATGGGTGAGTCCGGATTGCTTGGTGTCGCTCATGACGAGGCCCCCGGTTGGCGGGTGGCGCCGAGCAGCACGCGCGTCGCCGCCTCCACATCAGACTGGCGCATCAGGCTTTCCCCGACGAGAACGGTGCGGATCCCCCGATCGGCGAGGCGCAGGCAGTCTGCATGGGTGAAGATGCCGCTCTCACCGACGAGAATTCGGTCCTCCGGCACCAAGGCCGCCAGCCGCTCGGCCGTGGCCAGGCTGGTCTCGAAGGTCCGCAGGTTGCGATTGTTGATCCCGATCAGCGGCGTGCGGAGCTTCAGCGCACGCTCGGCTTCGGCTTCGTCATGGATCTCGACCAGGATGTCGAGGCTGTAGTGTTCGGCAGTGGCTTCGAGATCACGCGCCAGCGTGTCGTCCACGGCGGCCATGATGATCAGGATCGCGTCCGCGCCCCAAGCGCGCGCTTCGGCCACCTGATACGGGTCGAACAGGAAATCCTTGCGCAGCGTCGGCAGCGTGGTCGCGGCGCGAGCCGCCGTCAGATAGGCGGGCGCACCCTGAAACGAGGGCGTATCGGTGAGGACGCTGAGGCATGTCGCGCCCCCGCGCTCATACGCCGCAGCGAGAGCAGGCGGATCGAAATCCTCGCGGATCACGCCCTTCGAGGGACTGGCCTTCTTCACTTCCGCGATGAGTGCTAGCCGACCCTCGGCGTGCCGAGCCCGGATCGCCGCCGCAAATCCTCTCGGCGCATCCGAGGGATCGATCGTGGCTTCGAGATCGGCGAGCGGCATGCGCTGTTTGGCAGCGGCGATCTCGTCGCGCTTGTAGGCTTCGATTCGCTCAAGGATGTCACTCATGCGGACGCCTCGCCGAACTTGCGCGTTGCTGCCGCCAGGCGCTCCAGGGCGGCACGCGCCAGGCCGCTGTCGATCGCATCGGCTGCCATTGCGACGCCGCCGCGAATATCCTCAGCCTTGCCGGCCATCATCAGGGCGCCGGCACTATTGAGCAAGACGATGTCGCGGTAGGCGTTTTTCGCGCCGCCGAGCACTGCGGTCAGCGCCGCGGCGTTTGCCGCCGCGTCCCCGCCCTTGATTTCGGCAAGGGGCAAACGCCGCAACCCGGCGTCCTCCGGCTCGACGCTGAAGGTGCGGATATCGCCGTCATGGAGGGCAGCAACCGCGGTCGTCCCCGAAACGGTCATTTCGTCGAGCCCGTCACCATGCACGACCCAGGCGGATTCGGTCCCCAATTCGCGCAGCGTCTCCGCAAGCGGCAGCAGCCATTGTGGCGAGAACACTCCAACCAGCAGCTTCTTCACGCCCGCCGGGTTCGACATCGGTCCGAGCAGGTTGAAGATCGTTCGGGTGCCGAGCTCGACCCGGCTGGGACCAACGAAGCGCATCGCGGCGTGATGCGTCGGAGCGAACATGAAGCAGAGGCCGGCATCGGCGAGCACCCGCGAGATCGCATCCGGCTTCAGGTCAACGTCGACCCCGAGCGCGGCCAGCACGTCCGCCGCACCTGATTTCGAGGACAGGGCCCGGTTGCCGTGCTTGGCGACGACGAGACCGCACCCGGCGAGGACGAGGGCCGAGCATGTCGAAACGTTCAGCGTGCCGGCGTGATCGCCGCCAGTGCCGACGATGTCGATGGCGTCCGGCGGCGCCGCGACCCGCGACATGTTGGCGCGCATGACCGAGACGGCACCCGCCATCTCGTCGACGGTCTCGCCGCGCACGCGGAGCGCCATCAGGAAGCCGCCGATCTGCGAGGGCGTCGCTTCGCCGGACATCATCACCGCGAAGGCGGCCTCCGCCTCGGATCGCGTCAGGGACTGACCGTCCGCGACCTTGGCGATGAAAGGTTTCAGACTTTGGCTCACCGGACGATCGCCTTGGCGTTTTCGATGGCGGCCGGACTGACGCTGAGCGGCGTGTCGTTTTGCAGGAGTGTCACGTAGCTCTGCAGGAGATCGTTTTCGAAGATACCCTTCAACTGCTGGCGCTCCTCCGCCGCGACGTTCGCGGCCGGATCGGCGGGAGGAGCGATTTCGGTAACCTTCAGGACGACCTGTGAGCCGGACTCGCGGCCGCGCGCCGTGGCGATCGTTCCATCGCCGCCGGAGTACGCCGCGGCGACGCCGACCTGACCCAGAACGGCCGCGCCGGACTGCCGCGTGATCGACGCCGCCGTCTGCTTGCTAAGGCCCGCTTCCGTCGCCACCTCGTCCATGCTCTTGCCGCTCTCGAGTTCGGCCTTCAAAATATTGGCTCGCTCGCTCAAGAGTCGCTGGGTCTCATCGTTTTTCCAGTCGGCGAGCACGCGGTCGCGTGCTTCGTCGAATGTGCGGTCGCGCGCCGGGTCGATACTGACGACGTCGTAGAAGACATAGCTGTTCGATTCAAAGTTGATCGGCACATTGTCGAATCCCGGTTCGGTTTCGAAGGCACCGGCCAGAAGCTCCTCCGCCGCCGGAAGTTCCGGGACCGGCGCGCCGTCGGGACCGTTGCCCTGGCTGTCGACCGCCGGAACGGTTTCGGCCGCAATGCCCGCGGCCTTGGCCGCCTCGGCGAAGCTGGCGCCACCGGCGCGCGCATCCTCGAAGGCGTTGTAGGCGCTTGCGGCGGTGTCGTTCGCCGCGACGAGCGCCAGAGCCTTGCGAATCTCGTCCGAGACCTCGTCGAGCGGACTCACACCCACCGGCTGGATTTTTGAAACGCGCAGGATCGCCGGGCCGAAGGCGCCGGCCACAACGTCCGATATCGCCCCTTCGCCCAGGGAAAACGCCGCGTCGGAGATTTTCGCGTCCGGAATTTCAGATTTGGATACCAAGCCGAGGTCGGTGTCTTCGACGGTCCGTCCGGCCTCTTTGGCGACCTCTTCGAAGCTCGCACCGCCGTCCAGCTTGGCCTTGGCTGTGTCGGCGGCCGCCTTGTCGGCGAAGACGATCTGCTGGACCTGGCGCCGCTCCGGTGTGGTATAGCGCTCCTTGCTCTGTTCGTAGTCCGCCTTCACCTGCTCGTCGGTGATCGTCGCCGGATCACTCAGCACTTCCGGCGTCAGCGTGGCGTACGCGAGGGAGCGATATTCGGGCGCGGCGTATTTCGCCTTGTTCTCCTCGAAATAGACCTTCAGCACGTCGTCCGACGCATCGGCGACCGGTGGCACCGTCGAGGGGGACATGCTGATGTAATCGACCGTCCGGCGCTCGCCATTGTAGAGGCCCAGCGCCGTTTCGAACGTTACGGGCGTATTGCCGCCCTGCGAAATCGCCTCGACGATCTGGCTGCGAATGGCGGCGTCTTCCTGGCTGCGGATATAGTCCCGCTCCCGGATGCGGGCGTTGGAAAGGACCGCCTGAAACGCATTGCGCGAGAAATTTCCCGAGGCGTCCTGAAACGAGGGGTCGTCCGCGATCAGACGCGCCAGACGCTCCTCCGACAGGCCGAGGCCGATGCGACGACCCTGTTCGTCGAGCATGGCGCCGGCGACGAGCTGGCTGAGGACGCCTTGGTCGATGCCGAACAATTGGGATTCTTCCGTGGTCGGACGGCGGCCGATCTGCTGGGCCAGACGGGCTTGGGCCCGGTTGTAGGCCAGAGCGTAATCCTCCAGCGAAACCTCGGTCTTGCCAGCTGTCAGCACCGTCGTCGCCGTATCGCCGCGAAATACGTCGCCAATACCCCAGGCGGCGAAGCTGACGACGAGCAGGGCAAGGAGGATCTTCGCGGTCCACCCGGAAATGCTGCCTCGCAGTGTATTGAGCATCGTCGTCTCCCTTCGCCCGCTCGACTTTCGCGGCGGCGAAGCGAAGCAGGGCATCCATCGTTCTCAGGCCTTAATAGGAAACAGCGCGGGGCGGGCGCAAGCAGGCTGGACGATTGATTTCTCGGCTCCCTCGCATATTGCCGACCGACGATGATAGGTATGCGCCATCAGGTCCGCGCCCTCCGCGCACCGCTCCAGGGAGTAAATGTCGACATGAAGCCACGGCCACTGATCGCGGGTAACTGGAAGATGAACGGGCAGTTGTCGGCATTGACGGAACTGAAGAGCATCGCGGACGCTGCCGGCCACGGGCTCGCCGACCGCCGCGACCTGCTGATCTGTCCGCCGGCGACGATCCTGTCCGCCAGTCGCGGGGTCCTGGGTGAGAATGTCGCGGTCGGAGGGCAGGATTGCCATCCGGCGGAAAGCGGTGCCCACACCGGCGACATCTCCGCTGCGATGCTGAAGGATATCGGGGCGCGTTACGTCATCGTCGGTCATTCGGAACGCCGCGCCGATCATGGCGAATCGGACGCGCTGGTTCGCGCAAAAGCGGAAGCGGCCATGAAGGCGGGGCTGGTCGCGGTGATCTGCGTGGGCGAGACCGAGGCGGAACGCGAGGCCGACCAGACGCTGGAGGTCCTCGGGGCGCAACTGGCCGGCTCTCTACCGGACGGATTGACCGGCGAGACCGCGGTCGTCGCCTACGAGCCTGTCTGGGCGATCGGAACCGGACGCACGCCGACGGTCGCCGACGTGAAACAGGTTCACGATTTCATTCGCAAGACCCTGTCGGATCGCTTTGGCGAAGCTGTCGCCTCGGCTGTGCGAATCCTTTACGGTGGATCTGTCAAACCTGCGAACGCGGCCGAGCTTCTGGCTGTCGACAATGTCGATGGGGCGCTTGTCGGCGGCGCGAGCTTGAAGGCGTCCGACTTCATCGCGATATGCGAGGCCGTCGTCGTTTCCTGATCAAAATGGCGGTGAAACACCGAAACCGGTTGGAAAGCCGGCCGCGCTTCTGTAGAAGGCGCGCAATTCCTAAAATCGACGCGCTGCGAAAGTCCAATGGAAACAATTCTTATCGTCATCCACTTGATGATCGTCATCGCGCTCGTCATCGTAGTGCTGTTGCAACGATCCGAGGGCGGGGCCTTGGGTATCGGCGGCGGTGGCGGCGGCTTGATGTCGGCCCGTGGCGCCGCCAATGCGCTGACCCGAACGACCGGCATTCTGGCGGCGGCTTTTTTCCTCACCTCGCTGTCGCTCGGGATTCTCGCCCGTTATGGCGGCCAGCCGACCGACATTCTCGATCGCTTGCCGACCACTCAGGGTGGCTCGGATCAAGGCGGCAGCCTATTGGATCAGCTGGGCGCACTGCCGGAGCAGGAGGGAGCGTCCGGCAACGCCGATCAGGCGCCGCAGGCGGACGCCGCCGCAACGGACGTGACGCCATCGGATCCAAACGCACCGAGCGCCGCACCATCCATGCCGGAGAACGCCACCGGAACGGCCGTACCGCAATCGGCTCCGGCCGAAGACGCGTCCACGTCGGCTGCCACCCCGGCGCCACAGATTCCGGCCAATCCGGCTCCCACTGCGCCGAATGCCGCCGAGGACCCGACGGTTCCGCCGGTGGAGGCACCGCCGGCTGGTGTCGAACGGCCGGTCGAGAGCGGCACGTCGCCGTCCGGAACCGCCCAGTAGCATTCACGCACCGTTTGCGGTCGTCATCATCGGGGCGCCTTCGGGCGCCCCGTCCAGTTTCGGCATGGCCGAAAAGTGACTGGCAGAATCAGACCGGTCGAGATATCGGGAAAGCCCATGGCGCGATATATCTTCATCACCGGCGGCGTGGTCTCCTCACTCGGTAAAGGAATTGCATCGGCGGCACTCGGCGCGCTGTTGCAGGCCCGCGGCTACCGGGTGCGGCTGCGCAAGCTCGATCCCTATCTGAATGTCGATCCCGGCACGATGAGCCCGACCCAGCACGGCGAGGTGTTCGTCACCGACGACGGCGCCGAGACCGATCTCGATCTCGGCCATTACGAGCGCTTCACCGGGCGATCGGCTAACCGGATGGACAACATCACCACCGGCCGAATCTACCAGGATATCATCGCCAAGGAACGGCGCGGAGACTATCTCGGCGCCACGGTCCAGGTCATTCCCCACGTCACCGACGCCATCAAGGAATTCGTTCTCGACGGCAACGAGGAGTTCGATTTCGTGCTGTGCGAGATCGGCGGCACGGTCGGCGATATCGAGGCGCTGCCGTTCTTCGAGGCCATCCGGCAGCTCGGCAACGACCTGCCGCGCGGCGGCGCGGTCTATGTCCACCTGACGCTGATGCCGTACATCCCGACGGCTGGTGAACTGAAGACCAAACCGACCCAGCATTCGGTGCGCGAGCTGCGCGCCATCGGCATTCAGCCGGACATCCTGCTGGTGCGCGCCGACCGGCCGATCCCGACCGAGGAACGGCGCAAAATGAGCCTGTTCTGCAACGTTCGGGAAACGGCGGTCATCCAGGCGCTCGATGTCGCCACGATCTACGACGTGCCGATCGCCTATCACCACGAAGGCCTCGATACCGAGGTGCTCGCTGCCTTCGGCATCGATCCGGCGCCGAAACCGCAATTGCAGCGCTGGCATCAGGTCGTCGACGGGATTCGCAATCCCGAGGGCGAGGTGACTATTGCCGTCGTCGGCAAATACACCGGCTTGAAGGACGCCTACAAATCCCTGATCGAGGCGCTGCAGCACGGCGGCATCGCCAACCGGGTCCGCGTCAAGCTCGACTGGATCGAGGCGGAAGTGTTCGAAGAGGAGGATCCGGCCCCGTATCTGGAGCGGGTTAACGGCATCCTGGTGCCGGGCGGGTTCGGCGAGCGCGGGGCGGAGGGCAAGATCGCCGCGGCCCGCTTCGCGCGCGAACGCAACGTGCCGTATTTCGGCATCTGCTTCGGCATGCAGATGGCGGTGATCGAGGCCGCGCGGACCTTGGCCGGGATCGACAAGGCGGGTTCCACCGAATTCGGCGAGACCAGCGAGCCGGTCGTCGGCTTGATGACCGAATGGTTGAAGGGCAATGAACTGGAACAGCGCGCCGCCCAGGGCGACCTCGGCGGCACCATGCGGCTCGGGGCGTACAAGGCGAGCCTCAAGAGCGGCTCCAGAATCGCCGCGATCTACGGCGACACCGATATCGAGGAACGCCACCGCCACCGCTACGAGGTCAACCGCGCCTATCGCGAGGCGCTGGAAGCGGCCGGCATGAGCTTCGCCGGCATGTCGCCTGACGGCCTTCTGCCGGAGACGGTGGAACTGGCCGACCATCCCTGGTTCATCGGCGTGCAGTACCACCCGGAACTGAAATCCCGGCCGTTCGAGCCGCACCCGCTGTTCGCCAGCTTCATCGCCGCGGCGGTCGAGCAGAGCCGGCTGGTGTGACCGGCGGAATTCGCGACGACCGCGCGGGGCGGGCCCTCGATCACGTCGTCCTTCCGTTCGAGTCCCTGGACGAGGCCCGCCGTCTCTTCACGGCGCTCGGCTTCACCGTCGCGCCCGATGCCGTCCATCCCTTCGGAACCGGCAACGCTTGCGTGTTCTTTGCCGACGGCACCTATCTCGAGCCGCTGGCGATCGCCGACCCGGCGGCCTACGAAGCCGCGAAGTCCGCGGGCAACCTATTCGTCGCGCGCGATGCCGGCTTTCGGTCCCGCCATGGCTTGCCGTCGATCTCGGCCATCGCCTTTCGCTCGGCCGACGCGCTGGGCGACCGGGCCGCGCTGGCAAAAAAGCGGCTTGCCGAGGCCGAACTGGTCGAGTTTTCGCGGAATTTTCGGACACCCGCAGGCGAGGATGCGTCGGTGTCGTTCCGCCTAGCCTTCGCCTGCGCCGAACCCGACTCGCATGTCCACTTCTTCTTCTGCCAGCCACTGCATACTAAGGCGCCGGACCGCTCCACACTGACCCGACACCCGAATGGTGTGTCCGGTCTCGCGCGCATCGTCCTGTCGGACTGTCCGCCAGATAAATCACGCGAACTGCTGGCGACCGTGTCGGATTCTCGCGCGGACGAAGGCAGTCATGGGGGGCTGTGTTTCGAACTCGCCAACACCACGCTCCATGTCCTTTCCGACGCGTTATTGGTCGAAGACTATGGGGTGAAGCAGAACGTGTCGGGCGAACTACGTGTTTGCGGCATTGTGCTGAACGTCGCGGACATGGCCGCAACCCGTGCCTGTCTTGCCGCCGGCGGCCATTCGTCCGAGATGACCGGCGACCGCCTCGTCGTCCCGTTCGGCAAGGACGGCGGCTTCATCGCATTCGAGGAATCGCCCGCATGACCGCACCCAACAGTACCGTCTCCGCCAAGGGCGTCCGTTTCTCGCAGACTCTGCCAGTCGCGTTGATCGCCGGCCCCTGCCAGATGGAAAGCCGCGACCACGCGCTGATGATCGCCGAGACGATGAAAAAGATCACCGGCGATCTCGGCATCGGCTACGTCTTCAAGGCGAGCTTCGACAAGGCGAACCGCACCAGCCTCGCCGGCAAGCGCGGCATCGGGCTGTCCGAAGCCCTGCCGGTGTTCGAGGAGATCGCGCGCACCTTCGACCTGCCGGTGTTGACCGACGTCCACACCGAGGAGCAGTGCCGCGAAGCCGGCGCGGTGTGCGATATCCTGCAGATCCCGGCGTTTCTCTGCCGCCAGACCGATCTGTTGATCGCCGCGGCGAAGACCGGCCGCGTCGTCAATATCAAGAAGGGCCAGTTCCTGGCGCCCTGGGACATGAAGAACGTCCTTACGAAGGTGACCGACAGCGGCAATCCGAACGTGCTCCTGACCGAGCGCGGCGTCTCCTTCGGCTACAATACGCTGGTGTCGGATTTTCGGGCGCTGCCGATCATGGCGGAGATGGGCGCGCCGGTGATCTTCGACGCGACCCATTCGGTGCAGCAGCCGGGCGGGCAGGGCGGCTCATCGGGCGGCGACCGCCGCTTCGTCGAGACCCTGGCACGGGCGGCTGTCGCGGTCGGTGTCGCCGGGCTGTTCATCGAGACCCATGAGGACCCGGACAACGCCCCATCGGACGGGCCGAACATGGTGCCGCTCGATCGAATGCCGGACTTGCTGAAGCGGTTGCAGGCGCTCGACGCGGTGGCGAAGGCCTTCGGCTAAGACCGGCGGGAAAACGGTTCACGCCCGCGCTGCCTTGGTCTAAAAGCCCTCCAAAGCGACCTAGCAACTGGAGTGGGCCCATGACCGCCATCATCGATATCATCGGACGTGAAATACTCGACAGCCGGGGCAATCCGACGGTCGAGGTCGACGTCCTCCTCGAAGACGGCTCGATGGGACGGGCGGGGGTTCCCTCGGGCGCTTCGACCGGCGCCCACGAGGCGGTAGAGCTGCGCGACGGCGGGTCGCGCTATCTCGGCAAGGGCGTCGAGAAGGCGGTCGCGGCGGTGAACGGCGAAATTCTCGAGGCGATCGGTGGTCTCGAGGCCGAGGACCAGATGCGTATCGACGCGGCGATGCGCTCCCTCGACGGAACCAAGAACAAGAGCCGGCTCGGCGCCAACGCCATCCTCGGCGTCTCGCTCGCCGTCGCCAAGGCCGCGGCCGACGCCTCCGGCCTGCCGCTCTATCGCTATGTCGGCGGTGCCTCGGCTCATGTCCTGCCGGTGCCGATGATGAACATCATCAATGGCGGCGCCCATGCTGACAATCCGATCGACTTCCAGGAATTCATGATCATGCCGGTCGGCGCGGAGCGCTTCGGGGAGGCGCTGCGGATGGGCGCGGAGGTGTTCCATACCCTCAAGAAGATGCTGAAAGAGGCCGGTCACAACACCAATGTCGGCGACGAGGGCGGCTTCGCACCGGGTCTGGCCTCGGCCAAGGACGGGCTCGACTTCGTCATGAAGGCGATCGAGAAGGCCGGCTACAAGCCGGGCGAGGACATGTTCCTGGCGCTCGATTGCGCCGCGACGGAGTTCTTCAAGAACGATGTCTACGATCTGGAAGGCGAGGGGCGGAAGCTGTCGCCCACCGACATGGCGGCCTATCTCGCCGAACTCGCGGGCGCCTATCCGATCATCTCGATCGAGGACGGCATGGGCGAGGACGACTGGAGCGGCTGGAAGGCCCTGACGGGCCAGATCGGCGAGACGGTCCAACTCGTCGGCGACGATCTCTTCGTGACCAATTCCGAGCGCCTGCGCGAGGGGATCGACAAGGGCGTCGCCAATTCGATCCTCGTGAAGGTGAATCAGATCGGAACCTTGTCGGAGACGCTCGACGCCGTCAGCGTCGCCCATCGCGCCGGCTATAGCGCGGTGATGTCGCACCGCTCCGGCGAGACCGAGGATTCGACCATCGCCGACCTGGCGGTCGCGACCAATTGCGGGCAGATCAAGACCGGATCGCTGGCGCGTTCGGACCGGCTCGCCAAGTACAACCAGCTGCTGCGGATCGAGGAGGAATTGGGCGATCAGGGCGTCTATGCCGGTCGCTCGATCTTGCGCCGGCGCGGCTGAACCGCCTGCCGCCTCCAGGACGGCCAGATCGGCACCGGCGGGCAAGGTCCGCCGGTGCCGTTTTTTCATCTTTTCTTCTCGTCCAGCTCCTCGGCGACCTGACCATAGCTGATCAGCGCGAACAGCGTGGCGCCGCCCAGGATGTTGCCGATGAGGGCCGGGACATAGAAGCCGATGACCGCATCGACGAACGACAGGTGACCGGAAAAGACCAGGGCCATCGCCTCGACTGATCCCGCCACCACATGAGACAGGTGAAACAGCGCGATGAGGTAGGTCAGGAGCGCGATCACCAGGAAGCTGGATTTATCCGCCGACGGCAATAGCCAGACCACCGTCGCCATCAGCCAGCCTGCGGCAATTCCGCGCAGCAGTGTATGACCGAAACCCGGTTCCATGGCTTCCTGCGAAATTTCGATCGCGGCCTTGGCGATGTCCGGCAAATTAAGGACATCAAAGGCGATCGCCGCGCCAAAGATGGTCGTTCCCACCATGTTGGCGGCAAAAACGATGAGCCAGAGGCGGGCGATCGCCAGGTGGCCGCGCCAGCTCGGCCGGGCCAGGACAGGCAGCGTGGCGGTCAGGGTGATTTCGGTGAACAGCTGCTGACGTCCGAGAATGACGATCAGGAAGCCGACCGCGTAGCCCCAGGAATCGATCAGCGGGCGCCAGTCCGTATCGGGCAGGTTGGCGCGGATCGCCGCTTGCGCAAAGACCGAAAAGCCGATCGACAGCCCGGCCGCGAGGCCCGACCACCAAAGGCTGCTGGTCGGGCGCGACAGTTCGTCTTCGCCTTCCTGGCGAACCAACTCGTAGACGGCGACCGGCCGCAATTTCAGCCTGTTCTCGATTTGATGCCGCTCGCTGTGGCTCAGCGGCGAGCCTTCGTCCTCGAGCCGTTGTTCGGTCACGTCTTTCGCTTGCCGGGGCTTGTCGGATGCCCCCTGCTTGCCCTCGACGCCCTCATGATCCGTTCGGTCCATCGTCCAATTGTCCGTTGCTCGGACGGTGGAACCTAGGGCGCCGGACACAGGCGAAAACAGCGGCGGCGATCCGCATCTGGACCAACCGCGGTTGGGACTTGGTTTACGCTCTCTTAAGTGAGGCCTGCGATGATGGCGGCAAGGAGCCAAGATGCGTACCATCCAAAAGCGACAGAGCCATATCGGCCGCTTGATCGTGCCGGCGATCACGGTCAGCTTTCTGGCGTATTTCGCGATCCATGCTCAAAGCGGACGCTATAGCCTGGAGGCAAAGGCGGCATTGAGCCGGGAGCTGGCCGAACGTGGTGCCAAGATCGACGAAGTGACTGAAGTTCGCGAACGGCTCGAACAGCGAGTCCAGCTCCTCCACGACGGAACGCTCGAGCGCGACATGATCGACGAGCGAGCACGCCGGGCGCTCAACGTGACCACCGACGACGAGATCGTCATCCTTCGCTGACCGGCCGCGAATCCGGCCGGCCAAACGACGCCCGGCGGTGCCCTGCAAGGGGCCGTCGGATCCCCCATTCAGCCATGGCTCTACAGAGATATGCACAGTAAGCCTGTTAATTAACAGATTTTCCGTTAATTTGCTGCATGGCGGCAATTAAACGGTGAATCCGTTAAACGGTTCTGCGTCGCTTGATGACGGCTGCGCTCCGTCTATACTCCCATCAGGATTTGTGGCCGCATGTCGGCAGGTCAAGACCGGGAGGCAGCATGGCGGCCAGGCAGAAGAAATCCCCCACGGCAAAAGACGCCAGCGGAGCGAGCGGTCCGCAAAAGGGCGTGCCAGCGGATTCGTCCGCCGAAATCGTCAAAACGCTTGAGCATTTCGAACCGCCCAAGCCAGCGTCCTTTTCCAAGGATCGCGAACTTCAGGCCTATCGCGACATGCTGCTGATTCGCCGCTTCGAGGAGAAGGCCGGGCAACTCTACGGCATGGGTTTCATCGGCGGCTTCTGCCATCTCTACATCGGTCAGGAGGCGGTGGTTGTCGGCATGCAAATGGCCTTGAAGGAGGGCGATCAGGTCGTCACAGGCTATCGCGATCATGGCCATATGCTCGCCACCGGCATGGAAGCGCGCGGTGTTATGGCCGAGTTGACCGGGCGTCGCAGCGGCTATTCCAAGGGCAAGGGTGGCTCGATGCACATGTTCTCGAAGGAGAAGAACTTCTTCGGCGGTCACGGCATCGTTGGTGCGCAGGTCTCGATCGGCACCGGGCTTGGCTTTGCCAACCGCTACAACGGCACGGACGCGGTCGCGGTGACCTATTTCGGCGATGGCGCGGCCAACCAGGGCCAAGTCTATGAGAGCTTCAACATGGCCTCGCTGTGGAAGCTGCCGGTGATCTACGTCATCGAGAACAATCGCTACGCGATGGGAACCTCGGTCAACCGCGCCTCGGCCGAGACCAACTTCGCTCATCGCGGTCTGTCCTTCAAGATTCCGGGCATTCAGGTTGACGGAATGGACGTACGCGCCGTGAAGGCAGCGGGCGATCTTGCGGTCGAACATTGCCGCAAGGGCGACGGGCCGATCATCCTGGAGATGATGACCTATCGCTATCGCGGTCATTCCATGTCCGATCCGGCGAAATACCGCAGCCGCGACGAGGTCCAGAAGATGCGATCGGAGTCCGATCCGATCGAGCAGGTCAAGCGTCGGCTCACGGAAGACCACGCCATGTCCGATGACGATGTGAAAGCCATCGACAAGGAGGTCCGGGAGATTGTGGCCGACGCGGCGGATTTCGCCCAGAACGATCCGGAGCCGGACATCTCCGAACTGTGGACCGATATCTACGCGGATGAAATTCCGCAGACGGCCGAGTAAGGGGACCGACGATGCCGACCGAAATTTTGATGCCCGCCCTGTCCCCGACCATGGAAGAGGGCAATCTGGCCAAATGGATCAAGCAGGAAGGCGACGCCGTCGCGCCGGGCGATGTGATCGCCGAGATCGAAACCGACAAGGCGACCATGGAGGTAGAAGCCGTCGATGAGGGCAAGCTCGGCAAGATCCTGATCGAAGCCGGCACCGAGGGCGTGAAGGTCAATACGCCGATCGCGCTGTTGCTGCTCGATGGCGAGGACGCGAGTGCGCTCGAAGGCACGCCGTCCGGCGGCGGGGCGAAGAGCACCAATCAGGGTGCCGGCGCCGAATCCGAAGCTGGCGAAGCCAAGGCAAGCGAGCCGGCAGCCGAGGCGAAGGGCGACAGCATGGCGGCACGGCGCGTGCCGGCCGAGGGCAAGGTCCATCCCGAGCCGGAGGACGATACCGGCGGGTTCGGCCAGGAGATTCCCGAAGGCACCGAAATGGTGGCGACGACGGTGCGCGAAGCGTTGCGCGACGCGATGGCCGAGGAGTTGCGCCGTGACGAGACCGTCTTCGTCATGGGCGAGGAAGTCGCCGAGTATCAGGGCGCTTACAAGATCACCCAGGGGTTGCTCGACGAATTCGGCGCGCGGCGGGTCGTCGATACGCCGATCACCGAGCACGGCTTTGCCGGTCTCGGCGTTGGCGCCGCGTTCGCGGGGTTGCGGCCGATCGTCGAGTTCATGACCTTCAACTTCGCCATGCAGGCGATCGACCAGATCATCAATTCGGCCGCCAAGACGCTGTACATGGCCGGTGGCCAGATGGGCTGCCCGATCGTCTTCCGTGGGCCGAATGGCGCGGCTGCGCGCGTCGCCGCCCAGCACAGTCAGGACTACGCGGCCTGGTATAGCCATGTACCTGGCCTCAAGGTGGTGCAGCCCTACACGGCCGCGGACGCCAAGGGACTTCTGAAATCGGCGATCCGCGATCCCAATCCGGTGATTTTCCTCGAGAACGAAATCCTCTACGGCCAGTCTTTCGACATTCCGAAGATCGACGACTGGACCGTGCCGATCGGCAAGGCGCGCATCCACAGGAAGGGCGCCGACGTCACCATCGTCTCCTTCAGCATCGGCATGACCTATGCAATCAAGGCGGCCGAAGAATTGGCCAAGGAGGGGATCGACGCCGAGATCATCGATCTGCGCACCATCCGGCCGATGGACATCGAGACCGTCATTCGCTCGGTGAAGAAGACCAATCGCTGCGTCACGGTGGAAGAGGGCTGGCCGCAGGGCTCGATCGGCTCGCACATCGCGTCCGAGCTGATGGTCCGCGCCTTCGACCATCTCGACGCGCCGGTTCTTAAGGTCTGCGGCAAGGATGTGCCGATGCCTTATGCGGCCAATCTGGAAAAACTGGCGCTGCCGTCGGTCAAGGAAGTGATCGACGCGGTCAAGTCCGTCACTTATCGGGATTGACGCGATGCACGGCGAGACCGCGAATATCGGATCGAACGAGGCTGGCGATAGCCTCGTGATCATCCAGGATGTCGATGTCTCGCCGGCCGCGGTGTGGGACTGCCTGACCGAGCCCGAATGTTTCAAGACTTGGTGGCGCGAGGAGCTGGAATTCGAGCCAAAGCACGGCGGTCGCTTCCTGGAACCCTGGAAAGATCCGTCGGGACGGCAACGGACCACGCGCGCGAAGGTCACGGCCTATCATCCCCCACGCGGCTTCGTCATGGTTTGGGCCGACGAGGACTGGGACTTCGACACCGTGGTCTCAGTCACGCTTGAACAGCGGGGGAGCGGCACCCGCGTCACGATCGAACATCAGGGCTGGCAAGCGGCGCCGGAAGCCGAGCGCGCCACGCTGCTGCTCGACCACCGTAATGGCTGGTCGGCGCATGTCGCCAAGCTGGCAGCCCACGCACAAGAACACGACGCCCGGCGTAAGGGCCATTGAGGAGACGTTCCGGATGCCGATCAACGTGACGATGCCCGCGCTTTCACCGACCATGGAAGAGGGCAACCTCGCCAAATGGCTGGTAAAGGAGGGCGACCAGGTGTCTTCCGGCGACATCATCGCCGAGATCGAGACCGACAAGGCGACGATGGAGGTCGAGGCCGTCGACGAGGGCACTGTCGCCAAGATTGTCGTCGCGGCCGGCACCGAGGGCGTCAAGGTCAACGAGATCATCGCCATCCTCGCCGCCGACGGCGAGAGCGCCGAGGACGCCGCGGCGGGCGGGGGCGCTGCGAGTGGTGAGAAGGCGTCTCAAGGCAATGGACAGGCCGGCGCGATCAAAGCCGATCCGCAGGCCGACGCGGCGGTCACGGGTTCTGAGGCCGATGCGAAAGACGCTGCGATGCGCGCCGACAGTCGGGCGCAGGGTGGGGGCGAGCCAGCGGCTTCCAATGGCGCCAAGGGCGAGCGCGTTTTCGCCTCGCCGCTGGCGCGGCGGCTAGCCAAGGACGCCGGCATCGATATTGGCACCGTCGAAGGCTCCGGCCCGCGTGGCCGGGTCGTGAAGACCGACGTGGAAGCCGCGGCCAAGGGCGGCGCCAGGAAGGCGGCTCCGGCAGAAACGGGCGCGGCGGCCGCGCAGCCGGCGGCTGCTCCGATGGCCAAGGCCACCAGCGACGAGTCCATCCTCAAACTCTTCGAAGAAGGCTCCTACGAAAAGGTGCCGCACGACGGCATGCGCAAGACCATCGCCAAACGCCTCGTCGAGGCGAAGACGACGATCCCGCATTTCTATCTGACGATCGACTGCGAACTCGACGCGCTGCTGGCACTGCGCAAACAGCTCAACGACGCCGCTCCGATGATCAAGGGCGAAGCCGGCGACCGTCCCGCCTATAAGCTGTCGGTCAACGACATGATCATCAAGGCGATGGCGCTGGCCCTCAAGGCCGTTCCGACGGCCAACGTTTCCTGGACCGAGGCGGCGATGCTCAAGCACAAGCATGCCGATGTCGGCGTCGCGGTTTCGATCGAGGGCGGCCTGATCACCCCGATCATCAGGCGGGCGGAGGAGAAGACCCTCTCTGCGATTTCCAACGAGATGAAGGATCTGGCCAAGCGCGCCCGTACACGCAAACTGAAGCCGGAAGAATACCAGGGCGGCACCACTGCGGTGTCCAATCTCGGCATGTTTGGTATCAAGGACTTTGCCGCGGTGATCAACCCGCCGCACGCGACGATCCTGGCCGTTGGGGCCGGCGAGCAACGGGCGGTGGTGAAGAACGGCGCCGTCATGGTGGCAACGGTGATGAGCGCGACGCTGTCCACCGATCACCGGGCGGTCGACGGAGCGTTGGGCGCTGAGTTGATCGGGGCGTTCAAGCAGCTGATCGAAAACCCGATGTCGATGCTGGTTTGAGGCGATGCAAATCGCATCCTCCCATGGCGCGCGAGGCCGTCGGGTCGCACTGGTCGCAGCCTTGGGGTGCCTGATCGGCGTTTTCGAGATGGCGGCGGCGGTGGCAGGCGGCGCGAGTGAATCCGCCACGTTCGACTTCATCGACATGACGCTACTTTACGGGGGCGACGGCCCCGACGACCCCTCCGTGCAGGTCGAATATCTTGCGCCCGGCGGGTCCGCTTCGGTTTGGTCGTCGAGCCTGGGCGCAAAGATCGTTGTTGCGGATTGGAGTGTGGACGGCGTCGAACTTTGCCTGAGCTATCCTCCTGAAACGATCGGACCGAGCCAGACGAACACTCTCGTGATGTGCGAGCAGACGGCCATCATCGCCGAACGCGTCCTCGATTCGGCACGCGGGGATATCTTTCGACTGTCCGAGCGCTCCGAGACACCTGTCGAGCTGACACCGGACGTGCGCAGCCTGGAAGACGTAACGAAATTGCTGGACGGACGGTAGAGGGCGGAGACAATGGTTTGATGAAGACGGTACTGTGTTACGGCGACTCGCTGACCTGGGGCTACGACTCCGAAACCGGACTGCGGCACGCCTTCGATGACCGCTGGCCGAATGTCCTGGCCAAAGCGCTCGGCGATGATGTCGTGGTCATCACCGACGCCCTGAACGGCCGTACCACGGTGTTCGACGACCAGATGGTCATGGCCGAGCGCAATGGGGTGAAGACGATCGCCACCGCGCTCGGCGCGCATCAGCCACTCGATCTCGTCATCCTCATGCTGGGAACAAACGACCTCAAGCGCCACACCGGTGGAGGCAGGGTGTTCGAGTCACGCCAGGGCATGGAGCGGCTGGTCGAGATCGTCCAAGGGTTCCCTTATCAGCGTGGCTATGGGGCGCCGAAAATCCTGATCGTCGCTCCGCCCATGTTCTGCGAAACCATGGAGCCCGACTTCGCCTTGCTATTCGGCCATGGCGTCGAGGAATCGCAGCATTTCCGCTCGGCCTTTACGAAGGTGGCAGAAGAATATGGCTGCGCTTTCTTCGATGCGTCCGAGGTCTGCGAGACAACTGAATTGGACGGAGTTCATCTCTCCGCCGCGCACACCCGCGCTCTCGGCGAGGAACTGGTTGAGCCGGTGAGAGCGATATTGAACGAAGCCGACGAGGCGTCTCACTCCGCCCGTCCGGCCGAGGAGACGACCAATGGCTGACACCTACGACATCCTGATCATCGGCGGCGGTCCTGGCGGCTATGTCGCGGCGATCCGGGCGGCGCAACTCGGGTTCAAGACGGCCGTCGTGGAGCGCGAGCACCTCGGCGGCATCTGTCTCAACTGGGGCTGCATCCCGACCAAGGCGCTTCTGCGCTCGGCCGAGATCTTCCACTATGCCGAGAACGCCAAGGACTACGGACTGACAATCGCCAAGCCCGGTTTCGATATCGCCGCCGTGGTCAAGCGCTCGCGCGGCGTTTCGGCGCAGCTCAACGGCGGCGTCGGCTATCTGATGAAGAAGAACAAGATCGACGTCATCTGGGGCGAAGCGAAGATCACCAAGGCCGGGAAGGGCGCCCCTGTCGAGGTGTCGGTCGGCAAAATGAAGAAGCCGGCGGTGGAGCCGCAGAATCCGACGCCCAAGGGCGTGCTCGGGGAGGGGGCCTACAAGGCCAAGCACGTGATCGTCGCCACCGGCGCGCGGCCGCGCGTTCTGCCGGGCATCGAGCCGGACGGCGATCGCATCTGGACCTATTTCGAGGCGATGAAGCCGGCGTCGATGCCCAAATCGCTCATCGTCATGGGCTCGGGCGCGATCGGCATCGAATTCGCCTCCTTCTACCGCACGATGGGCGCCGAGGTGACGGTCGTCGAACTGCTGCCGCAGATCATGCCGGTCGAGGATGCCGAGATCGCGGGCGTCGTCCGCAAGCAGTTGGAGAAGCAGGGCATCAAGATCCTGACGAACGCCAAGGTCTCGAAGGTGACGAAATCCGGGCAGGGCGTCGAGGTGACCGTCGAAGCCAAGGGAGGCAAGACCGAGACGCTGAAGGCCGAGCGGCTGATCTCGGCCGTCGGGGTCCAGTGCAACATCGATGGCCTAGGGCTCGAGGAGGCCGGCGTGGCGATCGAGCGGGGCGTGGTCAAGATCGACGGCTTCGGCCGGACCAATGTCGAGGGCATCTATGCCATCGGCGATGTGGCCGGACCGCCGATGCTGGCCCACAAGGCCGAGCATGAGGGGACGATCTGCGTCGAGAAGATCAAGGGGATGGATGTTCACCCCATGAAGACGACGCAAATTCCCGGCTGCACCTATTGCCAGCCGCAGGTCGCCTCGGTGGGCATGACGGAGGCCAAGGCCAAGGAAGCCGGCCGCGAAGTCAAGGTCGGGCGCTTTAACTTCAAGGGCAACGGCAAGGCGATCGCGCTGGGCGAGCCCGAGGGGCTGGTGAAGACCGTGTTCGACGCCAAGACCGGCGAGTTGCTCGGTGCGCACATGGTCGGCGCGGAGGTGACCGAACTCATCCAGGGCTTCGTCATCGCCATGGGCCTCGAGACCACCGAGGAAGAGCTGATGCACTCCGTCTTCCCGCATCCGACCCTGTCGGAAATGATGCACGAGAGCGTGCTCGATGCCTATGGCAAGGTTATCCACATGTGAGGCGCAGGCTTGGGGTCAGGCCCAAGCCGCCCCGACTTCGATGGTGGAGCAGGGCGTTCGTAGTCAACAGGCGCATCGTCGCTCAGAAAAGCGAGCGGCCGTCGCCACATTGTCGGCAAGAAAGCGGCCTCTCGGCGCTGCGGAACCCGGAAAATCCCGGGCCGATCACCGTCTTTCACAAAAAATGCAACGGTGAGCTTGGCAAAGGTCAATTCGCCCTATCTTCATCAAAACAAAAACTTGATGGAGATTCGTATGAGTTGGCTTGCAGCAATTATCGTCGGCGGCATCGCTGGTTGGTTGGCCGAAAAGGTCATGAAGAGCGACATGGGTCTCTTCATGAATATTATTCTCGGGATCGTCGGCGCCATCGTCCTGAACCTGATCCTCGGACTTACGGGTCTGGTCGATTTCCAGGCAGGCGCGTCGTTCTCGTTCTCCTATCTGATCGTGGGCTTCATCGGCGCCTGCTTGTTGATCTTCATCTTCCGCGCGGTTCGCGGTCGCACATAGCAGCCAAGCGCTTCGGCGCGTTGCAACGGTGCCGAGGCGAGGCTAAGTAAGTCGCATGGTCACCGTGCTCGATAATCGCCGGCCGGCCGGGGAGACTCCCCGGCCGCGGCATCCCGAAAAAGCCCATCGTCCGGATCAGACGGCCAGTCTGAAGAAGCCAGACTGGATTCGCGTCAAGGCGCCGGTGTCTAAGGGCTATTACGAAACCCGCGAAATTACCCGTTCCAATAATCTGGTGACGGTTTGCGAGGAAGCCGGCTGTCCCAATATCGGCGGCTGCTGGGAAAAGAAGCACGCGAGCTTCATGATCATGGGCGGGATTTGCACCCGTGCCTGCGCCTTCTGCAATGTTGCCACCGGACTGCCTAAGGCGCTTGACCAAAGTGAACCGGAGAGTGTCGGACGTGCCGTGGCTGCGATGGGGCTGGCCCACGTCGTTATCACCTCGGTCGACCGCGACGATCTGCCCGACGGCGGCGCGGAACACTTCGTCAAGACGATCCGCGCGATCCGCGCCATCGCGCCGGGAACGACGATCGAGATCCTGACGCCGGATTTCCTGCGCAAACCCGGTGCGCTCGAAACGGTGGTGGCCGCCAAGCCCGACGTCTTCAACCACAATCTGGAAACGGTGCCGTCGAACTATCTGACGGTTCGGCCCGGAGCCCGCTACTTCCATTCGATCCGCCTCTTGCAGCGGGTCAAGGAACTCGATCCGACGATGTTCACCAAATCCGGCATCATGGTCGGTCTCGGCGAGGAGCGGAACGAAGTGCTGCAATTGATGGACGATCTGAGGACGGCCGACGTCGATTTCCTCACCATCGGGCAATATCTGCAGCCGACCAAGAAGCACCACGCGGTGATGCGCTTTGTGACTCCGGAAGAGTTCACGTCCTTTGAGACCGTGGCGCTGGCGAAAGGCTTCCTCCTGGTCGCGTCTAGCCCGCTGACCCGCTCGTCGCATCATGCCGGCGAAGATTTCGACCGGCTTAAAGCGGCGCGCCTTGCCCGCGAGGCCGCAGCCTAATATTGCGGAACCATGGCAAAGTTCGAGACGACGCGCCATGTGCGCCATAGCCCAGACGAAATGTTCGCGCTCGTCGCGGATGTCGAAAAATATCCGGAATTCCTGCCGCTCTGCCAGCAGTTGGTCGTGCGCTCCCGACGGGAGAAAGACGGCAAGACCTTGCTCGTGGCCGACATGACGGTCGCCTACAAGATGGTTCGGGAAACCTTCTCGACGCAGGTTCTACTCAAGCCCGCCGAACGCCGGATCGATGTCAAATATGTCGACGGGCCGTTCCGCTATCTCGACAATCGTTGGACCTTCGAGGCAGCCAGCGACGGCGGCTGTGACGTCAATTTCTTCATCGAATACGAGTTCAAGAGTCGGACGCTCGGCCTTTTAATGGGGTCGATGTTCGACTTTGCCTTTCGGCGGTTCGCCAAGGCATTCGAGGAGCGCGCCGACGCAGTCTACGGTTTCGATACCCGCCCGGCCGATTCTCAGCAGGCCGGTTGATCTCTCACCGCTTCCAGCAATAGATCGAGCGCCACCCTGACGCTGGCGCCTCGGATAGCCGAACGGCCAAGGTCACCGAAACGTTTTTCGACGTGTCGTGTCATACCGTTGCCCGCGCATGCGAAATGCACCAGGCCGACGGGCTTTGCCGACGAACCGCCACCTGGACCGGCGATGCCGGTGACGGATATGGCGACATCCGCGTTCGAGGCTCGCAAGGTTCCTTCCGCCATCTGACGCGCGACGGTTTCCGACACAGCGCCGTCGGCCGCGAGACTTTCCGGATCAACACCGATCATCGCGATTTTGGCCTCGTTCGAGTAGGTTACAAACCCGCGGTCAAGGACAGCCGAAGACCCGGCGATATCCGTCAGGGCTGCCGCGATCATCCCGCCCGTGCAGGACTCGGCGGTGGCAATTTTCAGGCCGCGCGCGGTGTAGGCCTCGATGACCCTGCGGGCCTTGTCGGCGATCTCGCCCGCTTCTTCCGTCACGCGCTTTCCCCGTAAGCGACACTCGCCGTGGCGATCGCCGCAATGCCCTCTCGTCGCCCGACGAAGCCGATGGTTTCGTTGGTCGTCGCCTTGACCGAGACCCGATCGAGGCCGATCCCTGTCATTTCCGCGATCGCCTCACGCATCGTCTCACGATGGGGCGCGATCGTCGGCGCCTCGCAGATCAGCGACACATCGGCATTCATGATCCGCCCCCCCCTCGCGCGCACGATCTCCACAGCCTTCGCCACGAAGATATGCGACGGCGCGCCCCGCCATTGCGGATCGCTGGGCGGGAAATGATCGCCGATGTCGCCCGCGCCGCAGGTGGCGAGCAGGGCGTCGGTGAGCGCGTGCAGCCCGACATCGGCATCGGAATGTCCAGACAGCGCGCGATCATGGGCGATCCGCACGCCGCACAGGGTTACATGGTCGCCATCGACCAGCTGGTGGACGTCATAGCCATTGCCGGTTCTGACATCGATCATGCCCGGAGCTCTCCTCAATCGTTCGTCGGCCAAGGCGATATCACGCGCGGTCGTCAGTTTCACATTGTCGGACGAACCGTCGACGAGCCGCACGGCCAGCCCGGCCCATTCGGCAATCGAGGCCTCGTCGGTGAAATCGGTTCGGCCGGACCGGGCGGCCCGCTCGTGCGCGTCACGAATCGGACCGAAGTGAAAGCCCTGCGGTGTCTGGGCGGCAAAGAGTTGCCGTCGGTCGACCGTCGCGGCGATCAGGCCAGCCTCCGCACCACGTTTCAGGGTATCCGCGACGGGCAGCGCCGGGATGGCACCGACGGTATCGGAGAGAGCCGCCAGCGTTCGATCGATCAGCGCCGCGTCGACGAAGGGGCGCACGGCGTCATGGATGAGGACGCGATCCGGCGGCGTCTCGGCCAGGGCAGCCAGTCCAAGACGCACCGATTCCTGGCGCGTCGAACCGCCGCCGACGATTTGCAGGTCGTCGTCGCCATCGGTCCCGAGAGCCTTCCGCAGCAGCTCACGGTCGTCGGGGTGGATGACCAGGACGAGGCGCTCGATGGCCGGATGCGAACGGAGATTATCAAGTGTCCGAGCCAGAATGGACCGTCCCGCGATGCGGCGATATTGTTTCGGCCCTTCATGGGATTGGCCGGCCCGTTCGCCGCGCCCCGCGGCAACGACGATCGCCGCGACAGTGGGTTTCATTCTGGCGATCCTTCCCTTGTGTCGCCCCAGTCTGGATCACAGATGAGGGCGACTTCGCAAGTGCAATATGCTTGTCTTTTGAGCACGCCTCTATAAAGTGCAACCCAATGATGCGAGAATCGACACAACCTGGAAAGAGCTCCGAAGCCGGCGCTTGGCGATCAACCCCGCGCGGTGTCGAGCAACCGCTGTCGGTTGGGCCTAACCGCTTGGATAACCGCGTCTTCCTGGCTCCTTTGTCAGGTATTTCCGACGTGGCATTTCGTCGTCTCGCGCGCCGATTCGGCGCCGGGCTGGTTGTATCCGAAATGGTCGCCAGCGGCGAATTCGTCAAAGGTTGCGACGCGAGTGCGATGCGGGCGATGCGAGACGGATCGGGCACCCATGCCGTCCAACTCGCCGGCCGCGATCCGAAATGGATGCGCCAGGCGGCCGAACGGCTGGCGGATCTCGGCGTCGACATCATCGATATCAACATGGGCTGTCCGGCGAAAAAAGTCGTCGGCGGATTGTCCGGCTCGGCACTGATGCGCGAGCCTGATCTCGCCTTGCGGATCGTCGAAGCGACCGTCGCCGGTGCCGGCGATATCCCGGTGACGCTGAAGATGCGGCTTGGTTGGGATCGGGCCTCGATCAACGCTCCCGAACTTGCTGCGAGGGCCGAGGCGGCGGGCGTCCGGATGATCACGGTGCATGGGCGAACCCGCGCCGATTTCTATGAAGGAAAGGCCGACTGGCCGGCGATCGCAGCGGTGCGCGACGCGGTCGCCGTACCGGTCGTCGCCAATGGCGATCTCACCGATTTCCATCAACTGCAACCAATGCTGACATCGAGCCGGGCAGATGCCGTCATGATCGGTCGCGGGGCGCAAGGACGGCCCTGGCTGCCGGGGCTTCTCGTCGGCAGGGTTGGCTTGAAGGACTTGTCCGCCATTCGCCTGTCCGATCTCGTCGAGGAGCACTACGATATGATGCTGGCCCATTACGGCCTAAATGTCGGCGTCCGCCATGCGCGAAAGCATCTGGGCTGGTACCTTGACCGTTTCGGCGCAGGCGGCGTCGAGCCGATTTCGGCGGCGGATAGAGCGTCGGTCATGGCAGGCCGTGAACCGGCGGCTATCGTCGCCTGTCTGAGGCGCCTGTTCGGCGACGCCCGCCTGTCCGATGTGGAGCCGACCTTCCGGCATGACCTCTTTCGCGATGCGGCCTGACCGGTGACGATCCCGTTCGATTCTCCAGCCGTTGCGTTTGAACACACGCGTATCCTGAATGCCTTGCCGCATCCCGTCGTCGTTCTCGACCGCGAAGGGTATTTTCGGTTCGCCAATTCCGATGCCGAGCAGTTCTTTTCGGCCGGCATGGCCAGTCTCGCCAAACGGCGCATTCAGGACTTCGTGCCGGGGGACAGCCCGCTCTTCGCGCTGATCGAGCAGGTCCGACAGCAGCAGGGACGAATCAGCGAGTATCGCGTCGACCTTTCCTCGCCACGTCTCGGCGGCGAACGGCTGGTGGATCTGTACGTCTCGAATTTACCGGACGAGCCCGACCTCGTCGTGGTGATGATCCAGCTGCGCTCCATTGCGGAGAAGATGGACCGCCAGCTGACCCACCGATCCGCCGCTCGATCCGTCACCGGGCTGGCGGCCATGCTCGCCCATGAAATCCGCAACCCGCTGTCCGGGATCAAGGGCGCGGCGCAACTCCTGGCCACCTCGGCCAGCGACGAAGATCGAGGTTTGACTCGGCTGATCCAGGAGGAGAGCGACCGGATCGTCAAGCTGGTCGACCGGATGGAGGTGTTCTCCGACCAGCGGCCGATCGAGCGATCGGCGGTGAACATTCACTCGGTCTTGGAGCACGTGAAGATGCTCGGCAAAAGCGGCTTTGCCCGGGATATCAAGATCGCCGAGCTTTACGACCCCTCGCTGCCGGCGGTCCTGGCCAACCGGGACCAGCTGGTGCAGGTCTTTCTCAACCTCCTGAAGAATGCGGCGGAAGCGGTAAATGGTCGCGAGGACGGCGAAATCCGCCTTTCGTCCGCCTTCAAGCCTGGCGTCCGGCTGTCGGTTCCCGGCACCAAGGACCGCGTCACCTTACCGTTGGAATTCGCTGTGGAAGACAACGGCGCCGGAGTCCCCGATGACCTCCGCCAGCACATCTTCGATCCCTTCGTGACGACCAAGCCGAGCGGTTCCGGCCTTGGACTTGCCCTGGTCGCGAAGATCGTCGGCGATCATGGCGGGGTCATCGAATGCGAGTCGCAGCCGGGGCACACGATCTTCCGCGTTCTGATGCCGGCCTGGCGCGAAGCGCGAACTCCCGACGAGCAGGATCTGCCTGTCGGAACGGAAATCTGAGGACACGGGAATGAGTATGCAGATCCTCGTCGCCGACGATGACTCGGCCATCCGCACGGTGGTCTCGCAGGCGCTGATGCGCGCCGGGTTCGAGGTGCGCGTCACCTCGAACATCGCGACGCTGTGGCGGTGGATTTCGGCGGGTGAGGGCGATCTGGTCATCACCGACGTTCTCATGCCCGACGGCAACGCCTTCGACACGCTTCCGCGGATCAAGAACTCACGACCGGACCTGCCGGTGATCGTCATGAGCGCGCAGAACACCTTCATGACGGCCATCAAGGCGTCGGAGAAGGGCGCCTACGACTACATTCCCAAGCCCTTCGATCTGACCGAACTCGTTGCGATCGTGCGCCGCGCGCTGTCCGAACCGAGGCCCGGGGCCAAGACGGGCGCGCCGGAAGAACTCCAGGACTCGATGCCGCTGGTGGGCCGTTCGCCGGCGATGCAGGACATCTACCGCGCGCTGGCCCGGATGATGCAGACCGATCTCACGGTGACGATCACGGGTGAATCGGGCACCGGCAAGGAGCTCGTCGCCCGTGCGCTTCACGACTATGGACGGCGGCGCAAGGGGCCGTTCGTCGCTATTAACATGGCGGCTATCCCGCGCGAGTTGATCGAATCCGAGCTTTTTGGTCATGAGAAGGGGGCTTTTACCGGGGCGCAGGCCCGCACCAGCGGCCGTTTCGAGCAGGCCGAAGGCGGAACGCTGTTTTTGGACGAGATCGGCGACATGCCGATGGAAGCGCAAACCCGACTTCTGCGGGTGCTCCAACAGGGCGAATATACGATCGTCGGAGGGCGCACGCCGATCGCCACCGACGTGCGTATCGTGGCCGCCACCAACAAGGATCTGCGCCAGTTGATCGGCCGCGGGCTGTTTCGCGAGGACCTGTTCTATCGCCTCAACGTGGTGCCGCTGCGGCTGCCGCCGATGCGCGAACGCATCGAGGATTTGGCCGATCTCGCGCGGCATTTCTTCGCCCAGGCCGAAAAGGAGGGGCTGCCGCGAAAGACGCTGAGCCAAGGCGCGCTCGACGTCATGCGCCGCTACCCTTGGCCCGGCAACGTCCGTGAGCTCGAAAACCTCGTGCGCCGCCTTTCGGCGCTCTATCCGCAAGACGAGATATCGGCCGAATTGGTCGAGCACGAATTGTCCAATGATGCCCCCAGTTCCCCGGGCATCGACAGCGATAGCGACAGGCCGATCGATCTCAGCGCGGCGGTGGAACGTTATCTCTCCGACTATTTCGCGTCGTTCGGGGATGGTCTGCCCCCGCCAGGTCTGCATGAGCGGATCTTGCGAGACGTGGAGTATCCGCTGATCGCGGCAGCTCTCGCGGCAACACGCGGAAATCAGGTCCGGGCGGCCGATCTGTTGGGCGTCAACCGAAATACCCTGCGCAAGAAAATCCGCGATCTCGACATTTCTGTCGTCCGCTTGATCAGATAACTGGATATCTGCCGAATTTCGTTGCAGATTAGACACAATCCGTTGCTGTGTGGCAACGTGATCATCATTTGCGGCGAATCATGACTTCTAACCCGGTGCAATCAGAAGGCGAGATTCCGTTCCTGTTGGAACGGCGGCGATTCATGCTTGTTCCGGGCCTTCTGGCCGTTGTTGGGGCACTGGTGACGGGGGCGATCTCCTTCGTCGTCCTCATGGGACTGACGCCGATCGCGCCGACGGACACGATCGTGACCATCGCGACCGTCGTCAACGGCGCCTTCGTGTTGATCCTCTGCCTTTTGATCGGGCGGGAAGTCATGCGCATGGTCCGGGCGCGGCGGCAGGGAAAGGCCGCGTCGCGTCTGCACGTTCGCATCGTCTTGCTGTTTTCCATCGTCGCTGCGCTGCCGGCGCTGCTAGTGGCGATCGTGGCCGGTATCACGCTCGATCTCGGCCTTGACCGCTGGTTCGAGATTCGCACCCGCACCATTGTCGAATCCTCGATCAGCGTGGCGCGGGCCTATGTCAACGAGAACGCCCGCAACCTTCAGGGCTCAACGTTGTCGATGGCCTACGACCTGGATCAGCAACGGCGGTTGTTCGGTCTCGATCAGACCGGTTTCCAGAATCTGATGACCGATCAGGCCAAGGGGCGCTCGCTGCTCGGGGCGCAGCTTTTGCGGCCGGACGGCACGCCATTCCTGGCAGCTGACGTCGCGGTCGAACGCCCGCTGCCGGTCCCCCCGGACGACGCTTTGAAACAGGCGGCGGAAGGTAACCTCGTCTTCATCCCCCCCGGCGTCACCAACCTCGTTGGCGCGATCATCAAACTGAGGCAGATCGCGAATGTCTATCTCTACACCGTGCGCGCCGTCGACCCGGAGGTGATCGCCGCGCTGCGGTTGATGGAGGAACGGTCGGCGGAATATTCGAGCCTCCAGTCCAATCGCTTCGGCCTCCAGCTCGCCTTCGCGCTTTTGTATCTGGGGATCACGCTGATCGTCCTGTTGTCGGCGATCTGGACCGGCATCGGCGTCGCCGACCGGCTCGTCCGACCGATCCGGATGCTGATGGGTGCGGCCGATGAGGTCAGCGACGGCAATCTATCCATATCGGTTCCTGTGCGCGCGTCCGACGGCGACGTCGGATCCCTGTCGAACACATTCAACAACATGATCCTGCAGCTTCGCAGCCAGCGTTCGGAACTGGTTCACGCCAAGGATGTTATCGACGAACGCCGCCGCTTCACCGAGGCCGTTCTGTCCGGCGTGACCGTCGGAGTGATCGGTGTCGAACGGGATGGCACGGCGACGATGGTCAATCCGTCGGCCGAGCGCATTCTCGATGTGGAATCTCGGCTCGTGGTGGGCCGAAATCTTGATGAGACGTTTCCGCTCATCGGCAGGATTTACCGCGCCGCGTCGATATCTTCGCGGCCGGAGTATCAAGAGGAAGTCAAACTGCGCATCCGCGACCGAGAAAGGACCCTGGCGATCCGGATCACGTCCTCCGAGGCAGGGGAGGAGGCCCAGTCGAGTGTGGTGACGATCGACGACATCACCGACCTTGTCGAGGCTCAGCGCTCGTCAGCCTGGGCGGACGTCGCGCGTCGTATTGCCCATGAGATCAAGAACCCGCTCACCCCGATCCAACTGTCCGCGGAACGCATCCGGCGTCGATACGGAAAACGCGTTGAGGACGATCGCGAAGTCTTCGACCGGTGCATCGAAACGATCGTGCGGCAGGTCTCCGATATCGGCCGCATGGTCGACGAATTCTCCACCTTCGCGCGGATGCCGAAGCCGAAGATGGAAGCCAAGGACCTTCGCGAAGCGCTGCGCGAGGCGGTCTTCATGCGCGAAATGGGCGACCACGGGATCGCCTTCGAGGCCAATATTCCAGATCAACCCATGCTCGGTTCCTATGACATACGGTTGCTGTCACAAGCGTTTGGAAATTTAGTGAAGAACGCGGTCGAGGCGCTCGAGGCAACCGAGGATATCGAGGGTCGCATCGTCATCCGGGCGGAGCCGGGCCAGGACCGCCACATCGTCGAAATCATCGACAACGGTCGCGGATTTCCGCGCGAGGATCGAGATCGTCTGCTTGAGCCCTACATGACGACACGCGAGAAGGGTACAGGGCTCGGCCTGGCGATCGTCCGGAAGATTATCGAGGATCACGGCGGAACCATCGCCCTCGACGATGCGCCGGACCAGCCTCAAGGCGCATTGGTACGTATCACCTTGCCGGCGATGGAAACTGCCGTCGAGCCGAACGAAGAAGAGACGGAAGAAAGGACAGGTGAGATCGATGGCATCGGACATCTTGATCGTCGATGACGAAGCCGACATCCGCGAACTGGTAGCGGGAATCCTCGAGGACGAGGGTCATGAAACGCGAACAGCTGGCGGCTCGGATGCGGCGCTTCAGTCGATCGCCGACCGGGTGCCGCGGCTTATCTTTCTGGATATCTGGCTGCAAGGCAGCCGGCTGGACGGACTTGATCTCCTCGATGCGATCAAGGCGCAGCATCCCGAAGTTCCCGTCGTCATGATTTCCGGACACGGCAATATCGAGACGGCGGTGTCGGCGATCCGCCGGGGCGCCTATGATTACATCGAAAAGCCGTTCAAAGCCGATCGGCTGATTCTCGTCGCCGAAAGGGCGCTGGAGACCTCGAAGTTGAAGCGCGAGGTTTCCGAACTGCGCCGACGTTCGTCCGATTTCGCCGAATTGATCGGCAAGTCGCATCCGATGAACCAGTTACGGACGCTGATCGAGCGGGTCGGCCCGACCAACAGCCGGGTGATGATCCTTGGCGCCTCGGGTTCCGGCAAGGAAATGGTGGCGCGCGCGATCCACGCCGGGTCGAGCCGCGCCGACGGGCCCTTTGTCGCTCTCAACGCGGCCGCCATCATGCCCGATCGCATGGAGGTGGAGCTCTTCGGCACGGAGACACCGCCGGGGGTCGAGCGCAAGGTCGGGGCGCTCGAGGAAGCCCATGGTGGCGTCTTGTATCTCGACGAGGTTGGCGACATGCCGCGCGAGACCCAGAACAAGATCCTGCGCGTTCTTACCGAGCAGACGTTCGAGCGGGTCGGCGGCTCCAAGCGGGTGAAGGTTGACGTTCGGATCATTTCGTCGACGGCGCAGAATCTGGAATCGATGATCGCCGACGGAATATTCCGCGAGGATCTCTACCATCGGCTCGCCGTTGTCCCGATTGTCGTGCCCCCGCTCGCCGACCGGCGCCAGGATATTCCGCTGCTCATGGAGGCCTTCATGACGCAGATCAGCGAGCAGACCGGCATCAAGCCGAAGGCCATCAGCCCCGAAGCGATGGCGGTCTTGCAGTCCAGCGACTGGCCAGGAAACGTCCGGCAATTGCGCAACAATGTCGAACGGCTGATGATCCTGTCCAGGGAGGGCGATGCGGAAACGCAGATCTCGGCGGACATGCTGCCACGTGAGGTCGGCGAAATGCTGCCGCGCACACCCAGTCAGTCGGATGGCCAGATCCTGGCCCTGCCGCTGCGCGACGCGCGCGAAGTGTTCGAGAAGGAGTATCTCGTCGCGCAGATCAATCGCTTCGGCGGCAATATCTCTCGCACCGCGGAGTTCGTCGGCATGGAGCGGTCTGCTTTGCACCGTAAGTTGAAGTCGCTTGGCATCTGACGACGTGGACCGACGCGCACCTATGGACGGGAACGGCGGATGGCGCCGCGTTCTCCCCGGCGGATGACAGGCAACATGGGGCCTCGGCAGACCCGGAATCCTTTGCGCAAAACCTCTCAAGCCGATATGGACGCCTGTGGTGATCGGCTCGCGGGTCGGCAAAAGAGGCGCATTCCATGAGAGTGGTGATTTGTGGCGCGGGCCAGGTCGGCTATGGCATCGCCGAGCGCCTTGCATCCGAACGCAATGACGTGTCGGTGATCGACACGTCGCGGTCGCTCGTCCAGGCGATCCGCGACAATCTCGATGCTCGCGGCTTCGTCGGCCACGGGGCTCATCCGGACGTGCTGGCCGAGGCCGGCGCCGAGCAGGCGGACATGATCATCGCGGTGACCTTGCATGATGAGGTCAACATGGTGGCCTGCCAGGTCGCCCATTCGCTGTTCAATGTTCCGACCAAGATCGCGCGCATCCGGTCCCAGAGCTATTTGCGTTCGCATTGGCAGGATCTGTTCTCGACCGATAACATGCCCATCGACGTCATCATTTCCCCGGAGGTCGAGGTCGGCGAGATGGTGCTGCGACGGATCGCCCTGCCTGGGGCGATGGATGCCGTGCGTTTTGCCGACGATACGATCGCGATGGTCGCGATCGAATGCCGCGACGATTGTCCGGTGGTCGACACGCCGCTCGATCAGCTGACCGAACTGTTTCCCGATCTCAAGGCGACCGTCGTCGGGATCTGGCGTGGGGAGCGGCTGTTCATTCCGACCTCGAACGACCAGATGGTGGCCGGCGACATCGCCTATGTCGTCGCCGAGCGCTCCCACGTACGCCGGACGCTTGGTCTTTTCGGACACGAGGAGCCCGAAGCCGGCCGCATCGTGATTGTCGGCGGCGGCAATATCGGCCTTTACGTCGCGCAACAGATGGAGCGCCGTAATCTCGGCGCCAAGGTTCGTGTCATCGAGGCGGATCACGACCGGGCGGTCGCTATCGCCGACACATTGAAGCGAACCATCGTGCTGCACGGCAGCGGTCTCGATCAGGTGATCCTCAACGAGGCTGACATCAGGCAGAGCGATCTGTTGGTGGCGCTGACCAATGACGACAAGGTCAATATCCTCGCGAGCGTCATGGCCAAGCGACTCGGCTGCGGCGGCAATCTGACATTGCTGAACAACCCCGACTACCAAAGTTTTACCCGAACGCTGGGAATCGACGCCTTCATCAACCCGCGGTCGGTCACTATATCGCGGGTCCTGCAGCATGTGCGGCGCGGACGAATCCGCGCGGTCCACTCGATCCAGAACGGCGTGGCGGAGGTGATCGAGGCCGAGGCGTTGGAGACATCGCCGCTGGTCGGCAAGCCGCTGCGCGAGCTGGATTTGCCGGAGAACTTGCGGATCGGCGCGATCTATCGCAATGGCGAGTTTGTTCGACCCAGTGGGCAAACCAAGATCAAGGCGAAGGACCGTGTCGTGATCTTTGCGACCGCCAGCGCCGTCCGTCATGTCGAGCAGTTGTTCCGCGTGAGTTTGGAGTTTTTTTGATCCGGTCGCTCCGCCGGAGCCCGATCATCGGCCAGACGGCCGAGTTTTTGTTGTGGTCGAGGTTGCGAGGCAAAGCACCGACACCGTAAGCGCTCAGTTAGAGAGCGAGCCAAACGCACGGATCGACAGCCGCCAGGCGGTCGTTGCCGCGGCCAATAAGAATAGGAAAAGGACAAGGTTTGATGCCTGAACGCACACAGAATCTGCAGGATCTCTTTCTCAATACGGTCCGGAAGCAAAAGATTTCGCTGACGATCTTCCTCGTCAACGGCGTGAAATTGACCGGCGTGGTGACGTCGTTCGACAATTTCTGTGTCCTGCTGCGGCGCGACGGTCATTCCCAACTGGTCTACAAGCACGCGATCTCGACGATCATGCCCTCGCAGCCGGTCAACATGTATGATGGCGACGAAGACGGGAAGGCGTGATTGGCCGAGCATAAGGAATCCAGACCAAAGGGTCCGATCGAACACGGCAGTGTGGTAACGCGCGCGGCGGTTTTCGTGCCGGTTTTCAAACAATATCAATCGCGGGACGAAGCAAGCCAGGGCAGCTCTGAGTTGGTGCGCCGGAGCGACGAGGCGCGCTTGGACGAGGCTATGGGCCTGGCCGCAGCGATCGGTCTCGATATTGTCGCCAGCGGCGTCGTTAGCGCCGTTCGGCCGCGCCCGGCGACGCTGATCGGCGCCGGCAAGGTCGAGGAACTGAAGGGCCTCGTGGCGAGCGAAGACATCGGTCTTGTCGTCTTCGATCATTCGCTCACGCCGGTCCAACAGCGCAATCTCGAAAAGGAACTCGACGCCAAAGTCCTCGACCGAACCGGGCTCATCCTCGAGATATTCGGACAACGCGCCCGAACGAAGGAGGGCCGGCTTCAGGTCGAATTGGCGCATCTGAACTATCAGCGCGGCCGGCTCGTACGCAGCTGGACCCATCTCGAGCGACAGCGCGGCGGTGCCGGATTTCTGGGCGGCCCCGGCGAAACGCAGATCGAATCCGATCGCCGCCAGTTGCAGGAGCGCATCAAGCGGCTGGAGAAGGATCTGGAGTCGGTGCGGCGCACACGTCAGTTGCATCGCGCCAAGCGCAAGAAAGCGCCGCACCCGGTGGTGGCGCTGGTCGGTTACACGAATGCGGGAAAATCGACACTTTTCAACCGGTTGACCGGCGCCGACGTCTTCGCCAAGGACCTGCTGTTCGCCACGCTCGATCCAACCCTGCGCCGTGCGGCACTTCCCCACGGAACCGAGGTGATGTTTTCCGATACCGTGGGTTTTGTGTCAGACCTGCCGACCCATCTCGTCGCGGCGTTTCGGGCAACCCTGGAAGAAGTGATCGAAGCCGAGATCGTCCTGCACGTGCGCGACATGGCCGATCCCGACACTTTGGCGCAGGCCGAGGACGTGCGGAAAATCCTGCGCGATCTCGACATCGATGCCGACGACAGCGAGCATGTCGTCGAGGTCTGGAACAAGATCGATCTGCTGGACGAGTCCGTCAGCCACCATTTGGCGACGGTCCGCGAGGGACAGCAAGCAACTCAGGCCGCACACCTGGTTTCGGCGATCACCGGCGAAGGCGTGCCCGAGCTTCTCGCGGACGTTGAGCGGCGCATCGCCGGCCGTCTCCGCGAAGTGAGCATCGAGGTCGCGCCGGATGGCATGGGTGTTCTGCCCTGGATCTACCAGAATTCATCGGTGATCCGCAGAGATGATCGGGATGACGGCTCGGTGGCTCTCAGCGCCGAGATGACCGTTCAGGCCGTGACTGAATTACGCCGACTAAGCGAGCAATTATCCGGCATAGAATTTCGATAAGCCGATCAACTGCAGTGGATCAAGCACGGTTTCGCGCGCTCCGCCGATATCGTGATCTTCTCCAGGCGATCGACCAATGCAGCTGAAGCAATTGACGCGAAACGCATCCATTCGGCGGGCCAGGACATCCTGGTCCGTCCGATATGTGCGCGCGAGACCTGCGGCGGGTGGCGTTAAGCGCCGGTGCCGATGAGCATGAAGGCTGGAATGTCTTCGCCGAAGCCGACCGGAGCGTTGCCGTCGTCGGTCCGCGCGCGACTGGCCGGCTGCGCCGCCCGTGAGCGGGGAGCAGCCGCGGCGGCCGGTCTGGCGCGTTCGCCGTTCGTGCCGGACCGCTTGCGGCTTGTCCGGCTGCGTTCAGGTGCCTCAGATGATGATGCGACACTCTCCTCGGCGAGAGCATCGACCGGAACATCCAATTCTCCGGCTTCGGCGCGCACCACTGCCGGCTCTTCCACCACTGACGCGGCTTCAGGCGCCAAAGGCGGCTTCTCGCTGTTGTCGCGGCGGCGCGTGCCGGTGCCACGACGACTGCTACGACGGGCTGGCTTGTCTTCTGACGGGGCGTCGACGAGCGTCGCGACCGACTCGCCATGCCATGCGATCTCACCGCCGATCAGCTTCTCGATCGCGTCGAGATATTTCTTGTCGGACTTGGCGACGAGGGTGAAGGCCTTGCCGGACCGGCCGGCACGACCGGTTCGACCGATGCGATGCACGTAGTCTTCGGCGTGAATTGGAATGTCGAAGTTGAAAATATGGCTGACGGCCGGGATATCGAGTCCGCGGGCCGCGACATCGGACGCGACCAAAAGCTGGATCTGGTTGTCGCGGAAGCTCTGGAGCATCGCGGTTCGCGAGCGCTGGTCCATGTCGCCGTGCAACGCACCCGCCGAGAAGCCGTGTTTCTCAAGCGAGCGGAACAGCGTGGCCACGTCGCGCTTGCGATTGCAGAAGATGATCGCGTTGGTCAGGTCGTCCTGCTCGCGAATGATCGTGCGCAGCGTCTCTCGCTTCTCGAAATCGTCCTTCTTCGAGGCGATCAATCTTTGGGTGACGGTGAGGGCGGCGGACGCCGGCTTCGCCACTTCGACGCGGACAGGATTCTGTAGAAACTGCTCGGTAAGCCGGGTAATTTCAGGTGGCATCGTCGCCGAGAAGAACAGCGTCTGCCGCGTAATCGGCAAGAGCTTGCAAATCCGCTCGATATCGGGAATGAACCCCATGTCGAGCATGCGATCCGCCTCGTCGATGACGAGGACTTCGACAGCGGTCATCAACAGCTTGCCGCGCTCGAAATGATCGAGCAGGCGACCTGGCGTCGCGATGAGAACGTCGACGCCGCGGTCGATCTTCTTGTTCTGATCGCCGAACGAGACGCCGCCGATCAGCAGCGCGATATTGATCTTCTGGTCGAGGCCATATTTGACGAAGGATTCCTCGACCTGCGCCGCGAGCTCGCGGGTCGGCTCGATGATCAGCGTCCGCGGCATCCGAGCGCGCGCGCGCCCCTTTTCGAGCCGCGTCAACATCGGCAGCACGAAGGAGGCCGTCTTGCCAGTACCCGTCTGCGCGATGCCGAGCACGTCCCGGCCTTCGATCGCGTGAGGGATGGCCTGTTCCTGGATCGGCGTCGGTTCACTGTATCCAGCTGCCTCTACGGCGGCCAGGACCTTGGCGCTGAGGCCGAGTTCGGAAAAGAGTTTCAAGCTAGCGGTTCTCTTGAATTGTTGAATTGGGGGGTCGATAGCGTTTGAAAGCCCAGTCGACAGGGCGATAGGGTGACGCTCGTCGCGAGTCAACCGCAGCGCCGCATATGGGGCGATTTCAGGTGATTTACAGGGTACAAAAGATGAATCTGACACAGATTGTGATGATTCCGGGTCTGTTGTGTACCGACGATCTCTATCGGGACCAGATCGCGTCCGTCCCATCCTGCGGTGTCCTGGTGGCCGATACGACGTCCGATCGGACCATCGCGGCGATGGCCGAGCGTCTGGTAGAGGTTGCGCCGGATAGGTTCCTCCTCTGCGGCTTGTCGATGGGCGGGTATGTGGCCCTCGAAGTCATGTGGATCGCACCCGAACGCGTCACCGACCTGGTTCTGATGGCGACCAGTGCCAAGGCCGACACCGCGGAGCAGACGGCCATGCGCCGGCGCCTGGTCACGTTGGCTCACGACAAGGGGATCGCGGCCGTCGCCGAAATCCTTTCCGACCGACTGCTCGGTCCCAATGGCCGCACCGACCCGCAGCTGCGCCGGCGGATCGTCGCAATGGCGGAAGCGATCGGAGCCGATATCTTCGCGCGTCAGCAGGAGGCCATCATCGGACGGCGGGACCAGACATCGCTTTTGCCGTGCATAGACGTCCCGACGACGGTTTTGGCCGGGATCCACGATCAGATCATTTCGCCGGACCGATCCCGCGAAATGGCTGCCGCTATGCCGGCCAGCACGCTTGATCTCCTCGACGGCGTCGGTCACATGGTGACAATGGAAGCGCCCGACGCCGCGAGTGCGGTGATCCGACGGCATCTTCAACGGGATGCCTCGGTCGCGCCCTATCAGTTGGTCGCAGGACCGAAGCTATAAGGTTCCCCCGGAAAGAAGTGCAGCTCGTAGGTCTCGGCGATTTCCCCGTCGGAGGGCAGGATGTCGAAGAACAGCGTCAGGCTATTCGGCTGTTCTTCGCTCGGCTCGTCGGCGCGATAGCCTACGACCGCGCCTTCGATCTGATTGATCTCGACGACCTCTGTCGTCGCGCGCAGGCTCAGGTCGCTTCCCGCACCCTCGAGTTGCTGAACGAAGAAATGAAAGGCGGAATCGTCGGTCTGCGACTGCACCATGACCGTCCGCCAGACGCCCTCACGCGTACCGTCCGACCATGGTCCGACGATTTGGACATCCTGGACCTGCGGCGACAGGGCTTCGGCAGCCGACTTTGCCTTTGCGGCGAGCTCGGGATCGCCGGAGCTTGCCGGCGCCGTCTTGGCCTCAGCGGGTTGCGCGGTGTCGGGTGTCACCGGGGCTTCAGCCGGTTGAGCGGCGTCCGGAGCGGCAACGGGGGCTCCGGCGTCTGCCTGGGCCAGAGCGGCCGTATGGCTCATGGCCATGACGAGGAATGCGGTACCGGCAAGCCAGTGTCTGAGATGGGGCATGGGAAGTCCTCCGATTGAGCAATCGACGGCATTTCAGCTGGATCGGATCAGATGTCCAGTTCCTTGACGAATGCGGCGCGATCCTGAATGAAGCGGAAGCGGGCTTCCGGCTTGTTTCCCATCAGCGCATCGACCGCGATCGACGTGCCCGATTCCGGCGCTTCGTCCATAACGACCCTGAGCAAGGTGCGTTTCCTTGGGTCCATGGTCGTTTCCTTGAGCTGCGAGGGCAGCATCTCTCCAAGGCCCTTGAAGCGCGAGATCTCGACCTTGCCGCGCCCATTGAACTCTTTTGCGATCAATCGCTCGCGATCCTTGTCGTCGCGGGCGTAGAAGGATTTTCCACCTTGGGTCAGCTTGTAAAGCGGCGGCACCGCCAGGAACAGGTGACCGCTACGGATCAGTTCCGGCATTTCCTGATAGAAGAAGGTGATGAGCAGAGAGGCGATATGGGCGCCGTCGACGTCGGCGTCGGTCATGATGATGACACGCTCGTAGCGCAAATCCTCGTCACGGTATTTCGCGCGGGTGCCGCAGCCCAGCGCCTGGATCAGATCGGCGAGCTGTTGATTGGCGCCGAGTTTCTCGCGACCGGCGCTCGCCACGTTGAGGATCTTGCCGCGCAGCGGCAGGATCGCCTGCAGGCGGCGATCGCGCGCCTGCTTGGCCGAACCGCCGGCGGAATCCCCCTCGACGATAAAAATCTCGGCCCCGGCGGCGCCGTTTTGCGAGCAGTCCGCGAGTTTGCCCGGCAGCCGCAGCTTGCGCGTTGCGCTCTTCCGGCTGACCTCCTTCTCCTGGCGGCGACGGAGCCGCTCGTCGGCCCGCTCGACCACCCAGTCGATCAGCCGCGCCGCATCCTGCGGCGAGGAAGCAAGCCAGATATCGAAGGAATCGCGCATCGATTGCTCGACGATCCGCTGCGCCTCGGCGGTGGCCAGCCGGTCCTTGGTCTGGCCAACGAATTCCGGTTCCCTGATGAAGATCGACAGCATGGCCGACGCCGTCAGCATCAGATCATCGCCCGTGATGATCGCAGCGCGCTTGTTGCCGGAAACCTCGGCAAAGGCCTTGAGGCCGCGCAGCAGAACCGAGCGTAGGCCCGCCTCGTGGGTGCCCCCTTCGGGTGTGGGAATGGTATTGCAATAGGAGCGGATGAAGCCATCTTCCGGCGTCCAGCTGACAGCCCATTCGACAGCCCCGTGGCCCGAGACTTTCTCGGTGCGGCCGGCGAAGATCTGCGCGGTGACGCGGTGCTCCTTGCCGAGCGTGACGTCGAGGTAATCCTTCAGCCCCCCGGGGAAGTGGAATGTCTCGCGAGCCGGGATGTCGCCGCCGGGCACGAGCAGGCTCTGATCGCAGGACCAGCGAATCTCGACGCCGCCGAAGAGGTAAGCTTTCGAGCGAGCCATGGCGAACAGCCGCTCGGGGCGGAACCTGGCGCCGGCGCCGAAAATCTGCGGATCCGGCTTGAACCGCACCCGCGTGCCACGACGATTGTGAACCTCGCCGACTTCGTCGAGCGTCGAGGTCGCCAGTCCCCGCGCATAGGTCTGGCGGTAGAGCTTGCGATTGCGCGCGACCTCGACTTCCAAGACCTCCGACAGGGCATTGACCACGGACACGCCGACGCCGTGCAGGCCGCCCGAGGTCTCATAGACCTTCGAATCGAATTTTCCGCCGGCATGCAGCGTCGTCATGATGACTTCAAGCGCCGACTTGTTCTTGTATTTGGGATGGGGGTCGACCGGGATCCCGCGACCGTTGTCAGCGACGGACAAGGTGCCGTCCGCTTCCAGCGCGACCTCGATGAAATTGGCGTGTCCGGCGGTCGCCTCGTCCATCGAATTGTCGATGACCTCGGCGAAAAGATGATGCAGCGCCTTCTCGTCGGTGCCGCCGATATACATGCCGGGGCGGCGGCGAACCGGCTCCAGCCCTTCCAGCACCTCGATATCGGCCGCCGTGTATTCAGCGGGCTGCGTTGAATTCTGCACCGGCAAAGGCTGGTCGGCCGGCTTTGGCGATTTCGGCCGACGCGCCGCATTGCCCGAAAACAGGTCGTCGCTCATCGCGGACCCGTCTGCGAAACGTGCGGGACAAACTCGTGCTGCAATGGATTCTCGCGCCCATCAACCATGGGGTCTGCCTATACTTTCACGAAATGTTCTTCAAGAGTCCGGTACCGTTTCCCAGCGCATAACGCTTCCGCGACAGGTTTATCCACGGGTTCCGTCGGGCGGGTGCGCCAAAACCGGCGGCGCGGCACGTGTGCTCGGGCGCCACACACTCCAAAACAAAGGATGCGGAACGGCGTCCCTTTCTCCATGGTGCCGACATCCGCTTGCACCGTCGTGTGAAGTCCGGCAGCGACGGTCGAGCAGGAAACGAAAGAATGCCGACGACGGGACGAAACGCCAGACGGCCGTCGCGGCCGCGTGGCGGTCTCAGGCCCGCGTGATCACGATACGTCCACGGCTGCCCCGTCGCCTTGCAAGCCATCGCAATCCGGCCCGTCGATGAGCGAAGTGGGCTTCGCCAGCGCCTCCAGTGCAGGGCGGTCCGTGATGATGACCCGCTGACCGTCGGCCACGGCGCCATCTGTCTGCAGCGATTTCATCGCTCGTGAGAGACTCTCGGGCGTCATCCCGAGGAACGAGGCGAGCACCCGCTTTTCCATGGGTAGGACAAAGCTTGCTCTGTCGCCGGCGGCCCCGGCTTGACACAGAAGGTAAGCGGCCAACCTCTCGCGTGCGCTGCGCAGCTTGAGATCCTTGGCGTGCCGGACCATGCCGCGGTAACCGGCCGAAAGCTCGGCGATGGTGGCCAACGCAAATTCGCCATCGGTGCGGAAGATGGTTCGCACATCGCTGCTGGGCACCAGGATGAGGCGGGTTTTCTCCAGTGTGCGCGCCGACATCAGGTAAGGCGCGTCTCGCATGCAGGCGGCGAGGATGAAGGTCGAACGCGGCCGCACCACCGCCAGCGTGGTTTCACGCTCCTGCCAGCCCGCGAAGAGCTCGATCGAGCCCTCCACGACGATGTGGAGAAAATCGGCAGACTCGCCCTCGTCGATCAGCTGGATCTGGGGCGGAAAGGTCTGATCGTACGCCGCGCGCGTCAGGGCGAGAAAATTCTCCTCCGCCATCGATCGAAACAGCGGAAGGCGGCGGATCGCCGGAAGGACCGTTTCACGCATGAATCAACTCATCTCCGACAGTTCGCTTGATATTTGGTAATTGATGAACAGACATCAGTCTAGGGGATATAGGCAATATCAATCCCTGACGCCTGACAAACCCAGGTCATTGCGGTGCCTATCATCAAATCTGGTTCGATTGCTCTCGCCGGCCGCTGCGGTTTGATCTCGGTCAAGTCGCGGCGGCTTCTTCCGTCCCACTCCGGCGCGACGAAACGCGTCGGAAGCGGAGATAGATCATGATGGAGCAGGCACACGTCTCGGATGCCGAGCGCACACGAGCGCTGGGGCTGAGCACGATCGCCTTCACGGCCTGCTTCGCGGTCTGGACGATCTTTTCAATCATCGGCGTCGAGATAAAGGCCGAGCTGGGGCTCAACGAGTTCGAGTTCGGCTTGCTGGTCGCCACGCCCATTCTGACTGGATCGCTTACCCGGCTAATCCTCGGTGTCTGGACCGAGAAATACGGCGGCCGCGCTGTCTTCACGACGCAGATGCTGCTGACGGCGGCGGCGACATGGATGCTGACCTGGGCGTCTACCTATACGATGTATCTCGTCGCCGCGCTGGGCATCGGCCTGGCCGGCGGATCGTTCATCATCGGCGTCGCCTATGTCTCGCGCTGGTATGGCGCGGGCAGGCAGGGCACAGCTCTGGGGATATTCGGCGCCGGCAACGTCGGCTCGGCGGTCACCACATTCGTCGCGCCCTTCGTGATGGTCGCCTATGGCTGGCACGGGGTCGCCCATGTCTGGGCCGCTGCCCTGGCGCTGATGGCGGTCGTGTTCTTCCTGTTTGCCAAGGATGACCCGGAACTCGTGGCCCGCCGCAAAAGCGGCGCGCGGCCACCCTCGCTGGCCGAACAGTTCGCGCCCCTGAAGAACCTGCAGGTCTGGCGCTTCTCGCTCTACTACTTCTTCGTGTTCGGCGGCTTTGTCGCAATCGCGCTCTGGACGCCGCATTACCTGATGGATGTCTACGACGTTGACATCCGCATGGCTGGCATGGCGGTCGCGGCCTTCGGGCTTTCGGGATCCCTGTTCCGGGCCTATGGCGGAGCGTTGTCGGACCGTTTCGGCGCCCGGGCGGTGATGTATTGGAGCCTCGGGTTTTCCACCATCTTGCTGTTCATGCTGTCCTATCCGGCAACAGACTATGTGATCCAGGGCAAGGACGGCCCGATCGCCTTTTCGACCCAGCTGGACTTCTGGCCTTTCGTCTTAATCCTGTTCGCGCTCGGCTTCTTCATGAGCCTCGGTAAGGCGGCGGTATTCAAGCACATCCCGGCCTATTACCCCAAGCATGTCGGCGCTGTCGGCGGGCTGGTGGGCATGATCGGCGGCCTTGGGGGGTTCATCCTGCCGATCATATTCGGCGCAGCGCTGGACTTGACTGGCATCTATACCTCGGCCTTTGCGCTGCTGTTCCTGCTGGTGGGCGTCTCGCTGCTCTGGATGCACATGGCGATCCGCGTGATGGAGCGGACGGAGCAGGGCGCAGTCCTGAACCATTTGCCGCAACTACCCGAGATGCTGGGGATGCCGGTCTCGGACGCCTCGCAGGATGCGCACACGCTGGAAGAGTGGAGCCCCGAGGACAAGAGCTTCTGGGAGGACAAAGGCCGCCGCATCGCGCGCCGGAATCTCTGGATCTCGATCCCGGCACTGCTTCTGGCCTTCTCGGTCTGGATGGTGTGGTCGGTGGTCGTGGCGCGTCTGCCGGCGATCGGCTTCGACTTCACGCCGGGCGAGCTGTTCTGGCTGGCGGCGCTGCCGGGGCTTTCCGGTGCAACCTTGCGCATCTTCTACAGCTTCATGGTGCCGATCTTCGGCGGCAGGCTGTGGACGACCCTTTCTACTGCCTCGCTGCTGCTACCGGCCATGGGCATCGGCTATGCGGTGCAAAATCCCGATACGCCTTACCTGATCTTCCTGGTTCTGGCGCTGCTGTGCGGCTTCGGCGGCGGCAACTTCGCCTCGTCGATGGCCAATATCGCCTTCTTCTACCCGAAGGCGGAAAAGGGCAACGCGCTGGCGCTGAACGCGGGCCTCGGCAATCTCGGCGTCTCCGTCATGCAGTTCCTGGTGCCGCTCGTCATCACCGCCGGTGTCTTCGGCGCGTTGGGCGGTCAGCCGCAGACCATGTCGGATGGCGGCCAGCTTTGGATGCAGAACGCCGGCTTCGTCTGGGTGCCGTTCATCATCGCGGCCACCATCGCTGCCTGGGTCGGGATGAACGACATCGCCGACGCCAAGGCCAGCTTCAAGGAGCAGGCGATCATCTTCAGCCGCAAGCACAACTGGATCATGTGCGTGCTTTACACCGGCACTTTCGGCAGCTTCATCGGCTATTCCGCTGGTTTCCCGCTGCTCACCAAGCTTCAGTTCCCAGACGTGAACGCGCTGCAGTTCGTATTCCTCGGGCCGTTGGTCGGGGCGCTGTCGCGCGCCGGCACGGGCTGGATCTCCGACAAATACGGCGGCGGCCGGGTCACCTTCTGGACGTTCCTGGGGATGATCGTGGCGGTGTTCGGGGTGATCTTCTTCCTCGGCATCAAGGAACAGCCGGGCGCGTTCTGGGGCTTCTTCGCTTCGTTCATGACGCTGTTCTTCCTGACCGGGGTCGGCAACGCCTCCACATTCCAGATGATCCCCGCGATCATGGGGCGCGAAATCCCGCGTCTGATGCCGGAGCTGGACGGGGGCGCGCTGCGCAAGCAGGCGGAACGTGAAAGCGCGGCGATCATCGCCTTTACCAGCGCCATCGCGGCCTATGGCGCCTTCTTCATCCCGAAAGCCTACGGCACCTCGATCGCCATGACCGGCGGGCCGGTGGCGGCGCTCTGGGGGTTCCTCGGCTTCTACGTGATCTGCGTCGTGCTGACCTGGTTTTACTACACCCGGCGGGGCGGCCTCCTGGCCGCAACCGAGCGCGCCGGCCGTTCCTCGCCCGCCATCTCCGCAGTCTGACCTGAAAGGAGAGCAAGATGAGCCATCTTCTCGACCGACTGAATTTCCTCAAGTCCACGCGACAGGACACCTTCGCCGATGGTCACGGCCAGACCACCATCGAGAGCCGGGATTGGGAGGACGTCTACCGCGATCGCTGGCGCCACGACAAGATCGTGCGGTCCACCCACGGGGTGAACTGCACCGGGTCCTGTTCGTGGAAGATCTACGTCAAGTCCGGGATCGTGACTTGGGAGACCCAGCAGACCGATTATCCGCGGACCCGGCCCGACATGCCCAACCACGAGCCGCGCGGCTGCGCGCGGGGGGCCAGCTACAGCTGGTATCTGTATTCGGCCAATCGGGTGAAGACGCCCTTGGTGCGGGGGCGGCTGATGCGGCTGTGGCGCGAATTGCGCGCCACGATGAGCCCGATCGAGGCGTGGAAGGCGATCCAGGCCGATCCGGCCAAGCGGGGCAGCTACACCAAGACCCGCGGCAAGGGCGGATTCGTTCGCGCCAGCTGGGACGAGGTCACCGAGATCGTCGCGGCGGCCAATGCCTACACCACCAAGATCTACGGACCCGACCGCGTCTTCGGTTTCTCGCCGATCCCCGCGATGTCGATGGTCAGCTACGCGGCGGGCTCGCGCTACCTCAGCCTGATGGGTGGCACCTGCATGTCGTTCTACGACTGGTATTGCGACCTGCCGCCCGCCAGCCCGCAGACCTGGGGTGAGCAGACTGACGTGCCGGAAAGCGCCGACTGGTACAATTCCGGCTTCCTGATCCTTTGGGGATCGAACGTGCCGCAAACCCGCACGCCGGACGCGCATTTCTATACCGAGGCGCGCTATCGGGGCACCAAATCCGCCGTGGTCAGCCCGGATTACAGCGAGGCCGCCAAGTTCGGCGACATCTGGCTAAACCCGCAGGCTGGCACCGACGCCGCGCTGGCGATGGCGTTTGGCCACGTCATCCTGCGTGAATATCATCTCGACCGGCAAGTGCCGTATTTCGAGGATTACACCCGCAAATATTCCGATTTCCCGCTGCTGGTACGGCTGGACAAGAAGGACGGAGGCTACGTTGCGGGCCGGATGCTGCGCGCCGCCGATTTCACCGATGCGCTGGGCGAATCCAACAACCCCGACTGGAAGACGGTCGGGATCGACAGCAACACTGGCGCTGTCGTCGTCCCCAATGGCTCGATCGGCTTCCGCTGGGGGCAAAGCGGGCATTGGAACCTTGAGGAGAACGCGGGCGGAAAGGCGATCGACCTGAAGACGACGTTGGTCCTCGAGGAGGATCGCGACGATGTGGTCGGTGTCGATTTTCCCTATTTCGGCGGCGAGGCAACCGAGCATTTCACCAAATGCGATCACCCCGAGGTGCTGACCCGCAACGTTCCAGTCCGCCGCCTGAAGCTGAAGGATGGCGAGGCGCTGGTGACGACGGTGTTCGACCTGTTCTGCGCCAATTACAGCCTCGACCGTGGGCTGGGCGGCAAACATGTCGCCACTTCTTTCGACGCCGATGTGCCGTTTACGCCGGCCTGGGCCGAGAAGATCACCGGGGTCAAGCGCGACCGGATCGTAGCCGTGGCGCGTGAATTCGCCACCAATGCCGAAAAGACCAGCGGCAAGTCGATGGTCATTCTGGGCGCTGGCCTGAACCACTGGTACCACATGGACATGGCCTATCGCGGCATCATCAACATGTTGGTGATGTGCGGTTGCGTCGGACAATCCGGCGGCGGCTGGTCGCACTATGTGGGCCAGGAAAAGCTCCGCCCGCAGACAGGTTGGACGGCGCTGGCCTTCGCGCTGGACTGGGCACGCCCACCCCGGCACATGAACTCGACCTCCGCCTGGTACGCGCACACCGACCAGTGGCGCTACGAAACTGTCACAGCGGGCGAGATCCTGTCGCCGACGGCGCCGGCGGGCAACTGGGCCGAGCGCAGCCTGATCGACTACAACATCCAGGCCGAACGCATGGGCTGGCTGCCCTCTGCGCCGCAACTGAAGACCAACCCGCTCGAGGTTGGCCGCGCCGCCAAGGCATCGGGCAAGACGGCGCCGGAATACGTGGCCGAAGGGCTGAAGTCAGGCGCGCTGGAAATGTCCTGCGAAGACCCGGATGCACCGGAAAACTGGCCGCGCAACCTGTTTGTCTGGCGCTCGAACCTTTTGGGGTCGTCGGGCAAGGGACATGAATATTTCCTGCGCCATCTTCTGGGCACCGATCACGGCGTCCTCGGCAAGGATCTGGGCGAGGAAGGCAGGGTCAAGCCGATCGAGGCCAAGTGGCACGATCAGGCGCCCGAAGGAAAACTCGATCTTCTGGTGACGCTGGATTTCCGCATGTCGACCACATGCGTCTATTCCGACATCGTCCTGCCCACAGCCAGTTGGTACGAAAAGGACGACCTCAACACGTCCGACATGCACCCCTTCATCCACCCGCTGCAGGCGGCCGTGGACCCGGCTTACGAATCGAAATCGGACTGGGAGATATTCAAGGCCTTGGCCAGGAAGTTCTCCGAAATCGCGCCCGAGGTGTTGGGAGTGGAAACCGACGTGGTCGCGCTGCCGATGCAGCACGACAGCCCCGGCGAGCTGGCCCAATCGGTCGTGGCCGACTGGAAGGCCGGCGAATGCGAGCTGATTCCCGGCAAGACCGCGCCGAACTACATCGCGGTGGAGCGGGATTATCCCAACCTCTACAAGCGCTTTACCGCGGTTGGGCCGTTGATGGAGAAGGTCGGCAACGGCGGCAAGGGCATCGCCTGGGACACCAAGACCGAGGTGCATCACCTTCGCGATCTCAATGGCCGCGTTACCGACGAGGGCGTGACCAAGGGCATGGCCAGGATCGACACCGCGATCGATGCTTGCGAGGTCATCCTGATGCTGGCGCCGGAAACCAACGGCGAGGTGGCGGTCAAGGCCTGGGAGGCGCTGGAGAAGATCACCGGGCGCGAACACACCCATCTGGCAAGGCCCAAGCAGGACGAGAAAATCCGCTTCCGAGACATCGCCGCGCAGCCGCGCAAGATCATCTCGTCGCCCACATGGTCCGGGATCGAAAGCGAGGACGTCTGCTACAACGCCGGCTTCACCAACGTCCACGAACTGATCCCTTGGCGCACGCTGTCTGGCCGCCAGCAGCTTTACCAGGACCACGAGTGGATGCGCGCCTTTGGCGAAGCCTTCGTGACCTGGCGGCCGCCGGTGGATCTGAAGACCATCGCGCCGGCGATAGGGCAGGCGGGCAACGACAAGCATGTCGTTTTGAACTTCATCACCCCACACCAGAAATGGGGCATCCACTCGACCTATTCGGACAATCTCTTGATGCTGACGCTGAATCGCGGCGGTCCGGTCGTGTGGTTGTCCGAGGTGGATGCGAAGAAGGCCGGGCTGGTCGACAATGACTGGGTCGAGGTCTTCAACGCGAACGGCGTTCTGACGGCGCGGGCGGTGGTTTCGCAACGCATCAAGGAAGGCACGCTGTTCATGTACCACGCGCAGGAAAAGATCGTGAATACGCCCGGCAGCCAGATCACCGGCAAGCGCGGCGGTATTCATAACTCGGTCACGCGGACGGTTCTGAAGCCGACCCACATGATCGGCGGCTATGCCCAGTTGAGCTACGGCTTCAACTACTACGGCACCGTCGGGTCGAACCGAGACGAGTTCGTGATCGTGCGCAAGATGGAAAAGGTCGATTGGCTGGATACGCCGGTCGCGTCAGCGGAGGCAGCGGAATGAAAGTTCGCGCGCAAATCGGCATGGTGCTGAATCTCGATAAATGCATCGGGTGTCACACCTGCTCTGTCACTTGCAAGAACGTCTGGACCAGCCGCGACGGCGTCGAATACGCCTGGTTCAACAATGTCGAGACCAAGCCCGGGATCGGCTATCCGAAGGATTGGGAGAACCAGAAACGCTGGAACGGCGGCTGGGAACGCACCAAGGGCGGCAAGCTGCGGCCCAAGCAGGGCGCGAAGTGGCGCATCCTCGCCAATATCTTCGCCAATCCGGACCTGCCCGAGATCGACGATTATTATGAGCCGTTCGATTTCGATTACGACCATTTGAAGTCGGCGCCCGAGATGGAGGCGTTCCCGACCGCGCGGCCGCGCTCGAAGCTGACCGGCGAGCGGATGGAGAAGATCGAATGGGGTCCGAACTGGGAGGAGATCCTCGGCGGCGAGTTCGCCAAGCGATCGAAGGATTACAACTTCGAGGGCATCCAGAAGGAAATCTACGGTCAGTACGAAAACACCTTCATGATGTACCTGCCGCGGCTGTGCGAGCATTGCCTCAACCCGGCTTGTGCCTCGGCCTGCCCCTCGGGCGCGATCTACAAGCGCGAGGAAGACGGCGTGGTGTTGATCGACCAGGAGAAGTGCCGCGGTTGGCGGATGTGCGTGTCGGCCTGTCCCTACAAGAAGATCTACTACAACTGGTCGACCGGAAAGTCGGAGAAATGCACGCTGTGCTATCCGCGTCTTGAATCCGGCCTGCCGACGGTCTGCTCGGAAACCTGCGTGGGGCGCATCCGCTACATCGGCGTGATGCTCTATGACGCCGACAAGATCGCGGAGGCCGCCTCGATCGAGAACGACCAGGATCTCTACGATGCGCAGCTCGGCGTGTTCCTGGACCCGAATGACCCCGAGGTGATCGCCGCGGCAAGGGCCGAGGGCGTGCCGGAGGACTGGATCGTGGCGGCCCGCAAATCGCCGATCTGGAAGATGGCGATGGAATGGAAGATCGCCTTTCCGCTGCACCCCGAATACCGGACCTTGCCGATGGTCTGGTACATTCCGCCGCTCAGCCCGATTCAGAACGCCGCCGAGGCCGGCCAGATCGCCGCGGACGGTGACATGCCCGACGTGAAGTCGCTGCGTATCCCGGTGAAATACCTCGCCAACATGCTGACGGCGGGCGACGAGGCACCGGTCGTTTCGGCACTGGAGCGCATGCTCGCGATGCGGTCCTACATGCGCTCGAAGACGGTCGACGGCGTGATCAACCTCGGCGTTGCCAAGCGCGTCGGCCTGACCCCGCATCAGATCGACGAGATGTATCAGATCATGGCGATCGCCAATTACGAGGATCGCTTCGTCATCCCCACTACCCACCGCGAGGTGGTCGAGGATGCCTATGATTTGCGTGGCGGCTGCGGCTTCACCGACGGCAACGGCTGCTCGTCGGGGGTGTCGAAGGGCACTCTGTTCGGCGGCCGCAAGCACATAACCCCGGCGGAGGGCTGGTCATGACCCGGACGTTCAAAGCGCTTTCCGCGCTGCTGACCTATCCCTCGAGCGAGCTGCAGGCGGCGATCCCGGACATCCGCACCGTCCTGACCGAGGAGGCGGTGCTGCCGCCGCCTCGGATCGAGGCGCTGCAGCCCCTGCTGCAGCGCCTCGCCGAAGGCGACACCATCGAATTGCAGGAGGCCTATGTCCTGCTGTTCGACCGCTCGCGAACCCTGTCGCTCAACCTGTTCGAGCATGTCCACGGGGAAAGCCGCGATCGGGGCGGCGCGATGGTGGATCTCCTGGAAACCTACCGGGCAGGGGGCTTCGACCTGGTCGGACCGGAACTGCCGGATCATCTGCCGGTGCTGCTGGAGTTTCTCTCGACCCGGCTTCTGGCGGAGGCGCGTGAGATCCTGGCCGACGCCGGACCGATCCTGGTGGCGCTCGCCGAACGGCTGACCCGACGCGAGACGCCCTATGCAGCGATATTGGTCGCGCTGGCCGATATGGGCCAGGCAGGGGCCGACACCGGAGTCGCGGCGGCGCTCTTGTCGCAAAAGGACGACGACCCCGAGGATCTGGCGGCGCTCGACGCGGTCTGGGAAGAGGCGCAGGTCACTTTCGCGCCCGATCCCAACGCGGGCTGCCCCGTATCGCGCGACATTCTGGCCGCGATGGACACACCCCTCAACCCGGCGCGAGCCGGGGCAGGCAACTGACGGAGGCCGGAATGAACAACTTCCTGTTTGGAATTTACCCCTACATCGCACTGTCGGTCCTGCTGATCGGATCGATGGTCCGTTACGAGCGTGACCCGTTCACCTGGAAATCGTCGTCCTCGCAGTTGCTGCGACGGCATCAGTTCATCATCGGGTCCGTACTGTTCCATGTCGGCGTCCTGGTCATTTTCGCGGGCCATTTCGTGGGCCTTCTGACCCCGATCTGGATCTTCGACGCGCTCGGCGTCAGCCACGGCGCCAAACAGTTGCTGGCGATCATCTTCGGCGGCATCGCCGGAATCATGGCGCTGGTGGGCGGGACGATCCTTCTGATGCGGCGGCTGAACGACCCGCGTATCCGCGCCAGCTCGACCTTTGCCGACACCGGTATTCTGGTGTTGCTGATGGCGCAGCTGGTGTTGGGGATCGCCACCATATTTGTCTCGCTCCAGCATCTCGACGGCGAGGAGATGACCCGGTTCATGGCCTGGGCCCAGGGCATCTTCACCTTCCGCGCGGGCGCCGCCGATCTCATCGCCGACAGCAGCCTGATCTTCAAGCTGCATATCGTGCTCGGCCTGACGATCTTCCTGCTGTTCCCGTTCACGCGGCTCGTACACATGCTGTCGGCCCCGGTCCGGTATCTCTGGAGACCCGGCTATCAGATCGTGCGGACCAGAAAGCGGGTCGTCAATTCTCCGGCGGAGCGTGCATCATGACATCTCTCTTCAGCGAAGTGGTCGTAAACGGCGAGACGATTCCGACCAAGGTAATCGCGTCCGAGGCGCAGAATCATCCAACGCCCAAATCGAAGCCCGGACTGGCCTGGACCGCCGCCGCGCGGGCCTTGGCGATCCGCGCGCTGCTGCTGCAGGAGGCACGGCGACGCGGGCTTGCCCCCGACCCGCAAGAGGTGGCCGAGGGGCGGGTGGAGACCGACGACGAGGCACTGATCCGGCAGGTGCTGGACGCGGCGGTCGATCCGGTCGTGCCTGCGCAAGCCGATCTGCGTGCCGCCTATGATGCCTCGCCGGAACGCTGGCGCGCGCCGACGCTCTATGAGGCGGCGCATATTCTCTTCCCGGTCAGGCCGGGCGACGCGGCGGCCTTGGCCAAGGCCCGGATCGAAGCGGCTGCGGTGCTGACCGAGGTGCGGCGGGATCCGCGCGCGTTTGATCGTCTGGCCCGCGAGCACAGTGCCTGTTCCTCGCGCGATGCCGGTGGAAGGCTGGGACAGCTGATCAGCGGCGACACCGTGCCCGAGTTCGAAGCGGCGCTCGATGCGCTTGCCGAAGGCGCGATCGCGCCGGAACCGGTGGCATCGCGTTACGGGTTGCACATCATCCGGCTGGATGCGCGTGCCGAAGGTGCGGTTCTGCCGTTCGAGGCCGTGGCGCCGCGCATCCGCGACATGCTGGAAAAAGTCGCTTGGGCGAAGGCCGCGCGTAATTTCACGGCGACCTTGGTCAGTGACGCCGAAGTGACCGGCGTCACGCTGGTCGCGGCCTGACAGGCGACCGGCCGACCCGGGGACGTGGCGTCACCGGGTCTTCGGAGGACGGCGAGCGGATGCTCAGCCGAAAGGGAGAAACTCCACGAGATCGCCGGCCGCGAGGCTGTCGATCCCGGCCGGGATGTCGGCCAGCCCGTCGGCGCGCGCCAGTTCGGCCACCCGGGCCGAGAACTCCGCCGGACCGGGCTTGAGAACCGGCAGGCCGTCAAGGCCCGTGCCCACCCAGCGGACGGGGCGGAACTCGCGGCGCCCGGGTCGGCGGCTGAGGCCCTCGGACAAGCGCGCCATCAGGCGGCGGGGGCGATGCTCGGCGCCGCTCAGTCCCGCGACGATCGGTCGGCCGAAAACATGCCAGCTGACGAAGGCCGCCACAGGGTTGCCCGGCAGACCGAGCACGAGGGCCCGGCCGATACTTGCGATCGTCAGCGGCTTGCCCGGTTTCATCGCGACCTTGCGCAAATGGATCTCGGCCCCGGCCTCGGCCAGCGCGCGCGGCAGATGATCCTCCTCGCCGACCGACGCGCCGCCGGACGTGACGACGAGGTCGGCGCCGCGACTTGCGGCGATCAGCGCGTCGGTGAAGGCGATGTGATCGTCGCAAATGATGCCACCATCCGTCAGATCGAGCCCGGGACCGGCCATCTGAGCGGCCAGCATGGCGCGGTTGACGTTCCAAATCTGGCCCTTGTCCAGGGTCTCGCCCGGCTCGGCCAGTTCGGCGCCGTTGCTGAGCAGCGTTACTCGTAGCCTGCGCCGGACCGACAGATGACCGGCTCCGGCCGCCGCCGCTGCGGCGATGTCGCGCGGTCCCAGTTGGCGGCCGGCGGGCAGCACCTCGATGCCGCGCACCATGTCCTGGCCGCGTCGGCGAATATTCTGTCCCGGAGCCGGCCGTGTCGCGATCACGATCAGGTCGTCCCGCCGCGTCACCGCCTCCTGCATCACGACAGTGTCCGCTCCTTCGGGCAGTGGCGCGCCGGTGAAGATGCGCGCGGCCTGGCCGTGAGGCAGGGGGCCAGCCGTCTGGCCGGCCGCGATCCGGGAGCCGACCGGCAGCATCCAGGGGCCGTCACCGCGCAACCCGTCGGCACGCAGCGCATAGCCATCCATCGCCGATGCGTCGAAGCCCGGCGCATCGGCGGCGGCATGCACGGCCCCGGCCAGCACCCGGCCCGTCGCCGCGCCGAGCGGCAGCGTCTCGCAGTCCGCGACCGGTCGCGCCAGATCCGCCACTATCGCTAACGCCCGATCGACGGAGATCAAATCCGCGGCCGCCTCGCAGCCGCAGTCCGGCTCGCGCCGGACCGAAATCCCCGGCGACCGGGACGTCATCACGCCACCTTTGACAGGCGGGCCGCGCGCACCCAGGCCAACAGGGCCGAGGGGTCGGCGGGCAGGACCTCGGCCATGCCGTCGGTAAAGGCCTCGAAGGCAGGGCGGTTGAGCCCGTTGATCCCGGTGAGGACCGGGACTCCGGCGGCCAGCGCCTCGGCGATCAGGTCCCGAAACCCGTGCCCGTCGGCCTCGTGCTTGCCGAATTTGTTGAGGATCAGCAGATCCGCCCCGGCCGCCAGGCGCGGGCCGACCAGCGCAACCGCCTCTTCGAGCGCCGCCGGGTCGAGGCGGCAGCCGCGCGAGGCGGTCCCCAGATCCTGGCTGATGCGGATCAGGGGGCCGTCGGGCAGCACCCGCACGTCCATGTCGCACTTATGCCGGTCCGGATTGACGCAGTTGGTCTGGACCACCCCGGCCAGCCGCAGGCCTTGCGACAGCAGCGTCTCGGCAACCTCGCTCATGACCGCGTCGAGACGGCCCGGCTCACTGGAGTGTACGGCGGCAATCAGCATCGATTTTCCTTTCGCAGCATAGAATTCGCCCTAGGAGCGGCGGCGTCGCGGTTATTCATCCGGTTCAATGGGTCCACTCCGCGCCGGATTGTCCGAACAGGAAGCCGTTGGCGAAGCGCCGTTCCGGTGCCAAAGCTGCGAGTTCGGCAAGCGCTTCGTCCGGGGCGATCCGGTCGTCGGCCGCCGCCCGAAACAGGCGCGCGACCTCCACCATGTCGCCGGTATGGGGCGAAAGCCGCAGCGCGCCGACGCCGGCTTCGGCCAGCGGCGCCAGATCGCCTGCGAGGTTGGCCCAGCGCTCGGAGACCGTCTGGACTCCGTTGATCGCAAGGAAGGGTTGTCCGTCGAGGGTTTCGACCGGCAGCCCGTCCGGGTCTTGCTCGCAGACGAACTGACAGGAGTCCTTGGCCAGGCCGGCAAGGCGGGCATGGTAACAGCGCGCCGAGAGCGCCAGCGGCAGCCGCCCGAACGCCCAGACCTCGATGTCGACGCCAAATCCTGCCCCGGTAGCCGCCAGCGTCGCGACGGACGAGAAGGCGAGCTCGGGGGGCAGGCAGAACGAGATTCCTCCACGCCTGGCGAGGAAGCCCAGCGTGCCCCTATTGTAGACATTGACCAACGGACCCACCGTGAAGGGCGTGCCCGGCGCGAGATGGCGCAACGCCGTCAGGTCGTTGACCTCGACCGGCAGGCCGGACTCGACCAATTCGGCCAACATCCTTCGCTCGCGCCGCAGAGTGACCAGCCCCAGCGAAGCGAGGACGACCTCCTTACCGCCCCGCTGCAGCCGCTCGACGACTTCAGGAATGCGGTTCTGGTAGAAGGGCAGGCGTTTGGAACAGACGACCTCGCCGACCACCACCCGATCGACCGGCGCCTCGTCGGCAATCCGCGCATAAAAGTCGGACCAATCATCCGCCGGCCAGTTGTAGAGAACTGGGCCCAGTGTCAGGCGCATCGTCGCGCTCCCTTGCTCATGGCGCACATGTCAGCGCCAGATCTTGCGATAGGCGCCGAGCGTGCTCGCCTGCCCCTCGGTCAGATGCGCCAACTCGCTGACCGGCACCGGTTGCCCGGCGGCGATCGCGTCGGTGGCCCGGCGGAAGCTCTTCACCACCGCCGAGACATAGGCGCGGCTGCGTTGGCGGCCCTCGATCTTCAGCGCCGTCACCCCGGCCTCGGCCAGCCTGGGGATCAGTTCGGCGGCGTCGAGGCTGATCGGGTCCTCGAAGACGTGACCGGTATGCCCCCCCGCCGAAAAGCATCCCTTGCACAGCGTCGGGTAGGGGGCCGGCGCATCCTTGGCGACCTTGTGAATGGTGAAGCCGCCGAGGCGCGAGACCAGTTCTTCCTGCTCCTCGCCATAGACGACGTGACTGGCGGGCGAGCAGACGCCATTCATATTGGGCGAACGGCCGGTGGCGTAGGAGGACAGCGAGCAGCGCCCCTCCGCCATCACGCAAAGCCCGCCGAAGACGAAGACTTCGGTCTCGACATCGATGTCGCGGTTGATCGCGGCAATCTCCTCGACGCTCAGCACCCGGGGCAGCACGACCCGCTTCACGTCGAATGCCTCGGCGTAGAACATGATCGCGTCGGCATTGGCGGCCGCCGCCTGCACCGAGAGATGACGCCGGAGCGCCGGACGGTGTTCGGCGGCATAGGCGAGCAGGCCGAGATCGGCCATGATCACCGCGTCGGCGCCGGCGGACTCGGCGTCGTCGACGGCGCGGTGCCAGAAATCCTCCGCACCGGCGCGCGGGAAGGTATTGATCGCGATCAAGAGCTTGGCGCCCGCCTTGTGGGCGTAGGCGGCACCGGCGGCCATCTCGTCACGCGAAAAATTCAGTCCGGGAAAATTGCGGGCATTGGTCTCGTCGGCGAAGCCGCAATAGATCGTGTGCGCACCCGCGTCGACGGCCGCGCGCAACGCCGCGGGCGTACCGGCCGGGCAGACCAGTTCCAGCGCCGGCCCGCTCACGCGTTCATCTCCGGCCGCATCAGCGCGACCCCGGTGATCCGTTCCGCCACCCGCGCCAGCGGACGCAACCGCCGCCCCACCGCGCGACCCGGCGCGCCGAGACTTCCCGCGACCGCCTCGAACAGGTCGATCTCGGCATCGTCGGTCGCGTTGCGCAGTGCCAGCGCGGCCTCGGTGTCGCCCTCCACGGCAATGTCGCGCGAGAAAAACAGCGCGTCGCCGTCATAGGCGCCATGGATCATGCCGAGAAGCGCGGCCAGCGGTCCAGCGATCCGGCAGTCCCAGTGGCACGGGGCCGAACGGCTCCGCGCGTCGATGCTGGGCCGGCTGGGCCTGGGACAGAGCAGAAAGGCAAATGGCAGATCCGTTGGGTCGATCAGAAAGCGCTTTTGTGCATGCGGGCCCAGGCGCGTGAACAGGCCGGGATGATGCTCCGCCATGTCGCGCGCGGCGCGTCCCAGGATGAGAGACAAGGGACCGGGCGGCAGCTGCGCGAGCAACCGCGCGCCCGCGGACGGAAAATGAGGGATCGAATTGGCGCCGTTCATGCCGTTCGAGGTAACCGCGACCGCTCCTCCCGGCATTGATCGAGATCAAGTCCGGCGAACCGATCGGCAGGCTATCAGGGCGGATCGAGAGGAATGATGCCGATCCGCGACCTGCCCCCCTTCGCCAACCTTGGCGAGTTCCTCAGCCACCTTGACCGCTCGGGCGACCTGGCACGGGTGGCGGAACCCGTTTCGCTGGAACACCAGATGACGGCGGTGCATCGCCATGTCTTGCGTGAGGGCGGGGCGGCGCTGCGCTTCGACGCGGCGACGGATGGCCAGGGACGCCTCGCGACAATGCCGGTTATCGCCAATCTGTTCGGCACGCAGCAGCGGGTGGCGGCAGGCCTGGGGCTGACCTCCGACAGAGTCGAGGAACTGGGCGAGCTCCTCGCCGCACTGCGCGAACCCGCCCCGGTCGATGGGATGCGCGACGCATTCTCGCGCTGGCCGATGCTGCGCTCAGCGCTGGCGACCCGGCCCCGTCTGGTGAACCGCGCGCCCGTGCAGCATTCGGTTCTGGAGGGCAGGGATGTCGATCTCGGCCGCCTGCCGGTGCAGACCTGCTGGCCCGGCGAACCGGCGCCGCTGATCACCTGGCCGCTGGTGATCACCCGTCCACCGGAAACGGAAGCCGGCGACACCACCCAGACCAATATGGGCGTTTATCGGATGCAGGTGCTCGGCCGCGATCGTGCGATCATGCGCTGGCTGGCGCATCGTGGCGGCGCCGCGCACCACCGGGCCTGGGCGGCGCGTGGCGAGGCGATGCCGGTAGCGGTGGCGATCGGCGCCGATCCGGCCACGATGCTGGCCGCCGCCCTGCCGCTGCCCGAGGGAATCGCGGAACTTCGCTTCGCCGGCGTGCTGCGCGGCGAACGCCAGGCGCTGGCCCCGGCGCGCACGGTTCCGCTGATGGTGCCCGCCGAGGCCGAGATCGTACTCGAAGGCTGGGTTTCGCCGACCGAGACGGCGCCGGAAGGTCCCTATGGCGACCACACCGGCTACTACAACGCGGTCGAGCCGTTCCCGGTGATGCGGATCAGCGCCATCACCATGCGCCGCGACCCGCTGTATCTGACCACCTTCACCGGCAGGCCGCCGGACGAGCCGTCGGTGATCGGCGAGGTCTTCAACACGCTGGCGCTGCCCATGATCCGCCGGCAGATTCCCGAAATCGTCGATCTGTGGCTGCCGCCCGCTGCGTGCTCCTATCGCATAGCGGTGATCTCGATTCGCAAGCGCTATCCCGGGCAGGCGCGGCGGGTGATGATGGCGCTGTGGGGAATGCTGGCGCAGTTCTCCTACACCAAGACGATCATCGTCGTGGACGATGACATCGATCCCAGAAGCTGGTCCGACATTTCCTGGGCGCTGGCGACGCGCATGGACCCCTCGCGCGATCTCATGGTGATCGAGCGGACGCCGATCGACTATCTCGACTTCGCCTCGCCCGAGCCGGGTCTCGGCGGCAAGCTGGGGATCGACGCCACCAACAAGATCGGCGCCGAGACCCGGCGCGAATGGGGAAAGGTGCTGGATATGCCGGCTCCGCTGGCCGAAGAGGCGGCGCGATTCTGCGAGCGGCTCGGACTGGTCGGATCGAAGGAGCTGCCGGCATGAGCGCCGCCCCTGTCATTCTGGGCGTCAGCGGCGCCTCCGGCGCGGCGATCGCCCTGCGCCTGGCCGAGCTGTTGAGCGCGGCGGCGGTGTCGGTCGAACTGATCGTCACCCGCGGCGCCGAGCGGACCCTGAACGAGGAAGTCGGCCCCGATGCGCTGGCCCGGCTCGACCGCCTCGCCACCAGACGTCATGCGATCGACGATCTCGGCGCCACTGTCGCCTCCGGCTCCTATCCCGTCGCCGGGATGATCGTGGCGCCTTGCTCGATGCGCAGCCTCGGCGCGATCGCGAATTCTCTGAGCGACAATCTGCTCGTCCGCGCCGCCGACGTGCAGTTGAAGGAGCGGCGCCGGCTGGTGCTGATCGCCCGCGAATCGCCGCTGCATCTCGGCCATTTGCGGGCCATGTGCGCGGTGACCGAGATGGGCGCCATCGTCGCGCCCCCGAGCCCGGCCTTCTATCTGAAACCCGTAACCTCAAACGAGATCATCGACCAGATCGCCCGGCGTGCGGCCGATCTTCTCGATGTGCTGCCGCCGATGGCGCGACAATGGACCGATGCATGCCGGCCTCCATTGTCCAGACCGGGCGGTGTTTGATCACGTCGTTCGCGAAGAGCGGTCGCCCTGAAAAAGTACTCGATAAGATGGGACTTGCCCCGCTTTGGTGCAGAGCGTTTTCAGTTTTACGCGGCCTGCCTTTCGAATTGCACGAGCTGCCGAATGTAATTATCGAACGGTGTTCGCATAGAAAAAGTGGCTCGGCTTAGGGACTTTACGTCCCAGATTCCGAGCCACCTTCCACCCCATCCGTCAACTCCAATCCCTTGAAAAGGCGGTTATCCGTCCAATCCAAGGGCTCCGATTCTAGACGCTATAATACATGTCGAACTCGACCGGATGCGGCGTCATCTCGAACCGCAGCACTTCGGCCATCTTCAGGTCGATGAACGAACTGATCTGGTCGTCGTCGAAGACGCCGCCGGCTTTCAGGAAGTCGCGATCGGCGTCGAGGCTTTCCATCGCCTCGCGGAGCGAACGGCAGACAGTCGGAATCTCTTTCAGCTCCTCCGGCGGCAGGTCGTACAGGTCCTTGTCCATGGCCGCGCCCGGATGGATCTTGTTCTTGATGCCGTCGAGGCCGGCCATCAGCATGGCCGAGAAGGCGAGATAGGGGTTCGCCGTCGCATCGGGGAAACGCACCTCGACGCGCTTGGCCTTCGGCGACTGGCCGAAGGGGATGCGGCAGGATGCCGAGCGGTTGCGCGCCGAATAGGCCAGCAGCACCGGCGCCTCGTAGCCCGGGACGAGCCGCTTGAACGAATTCGTCGACGGGTTGGTGAAGGCGTTGAGCGCCTTGGCGTGCTTGATGATGCCGCCGATGTAGAACAGCGCGCTTTCCGACAGACCGGCATATTCATTGCCGGCGAAGGTCGGCTTGCCGCCCTTCCAGATCGACTGGTGAACATGCATGCCCGAGCCGTTGTCGCCGAAGACCGGCTTTGGCATGAAAGTCGCCGTCTTGCCGTAGGCGTTCGCCACCTGATGGATGACGTATTTGTAGATCTGCATCTTGTCGGCGTTGCGGGTCAGCGTGTCGAACTTGATACCGAGCTCGTGCTGCGCGGCCGCCACCTCATGGTGATGCTTTTCGACCGAAACGCCCATTTCGGCCATCACCGTCAGCATCTCGGAGCGGATATCCTGGCAGGAATCAATCGGGGGCACAGGGAAATAGCCGCCCTTGACGCGCGGACGGTGACCCAGATTGCCGGTCTCGTAGTCGGTGTCGTCATTCGATGGCAATTCCGTCGAGTCGAGCTTGAACCCGGTATTGTAGGGATCGGCCTTGTAGCGCACGTCGTCGAAGATGAAGAACTCCGCCTCCGGACCGACGAAGATGGTATCGCCGGTTCCGGACTGGGTGAGGTAGGCTTCTGCCTTCTTCGCCGTCGAACGCGGATCGCGGTTGTAGGCCTCGCCGGAGACAGGGTCGAGGATGTCGCAGACGATCGCCATGGTCGACTGGGCGAAGAACGGGTCCATGTAGGCCGTTTCCGGATCCGGCATCAGCACCATGTCGGATTCGTTGATCGCCTTCCAGCCGGCGATCGACGAGCCGTCGAACATCGTGCCTTCGGAGAACAGGTCCTCGTCGACGAGGGTCACATCCATCGTCACATGCTGGGTCTTGCCCTTCGGATCGGTGAAGCGCAGATCGACGAATTTCACGTCGTTGTCCTTGACCTGCTTCAGGATGTCGTTGGCGCTCGTCATGGTTGTCTTTCCTGTTACTGAACGATGTAATTGTTGCGGGAGAGGGCGGGCGTCAGATCGCGTCTGTGCCGGCTTCGCCGGTGCGGATACGGATCGCTTCCTCGATATTGGAGACGAAGATCTTGCCGTCGCCGATGCGTCCTGTCTGGGCCGCCTTGCGAATGGCTTCGACCGCCGCCGCGACGGTTTCGTCGGCGAGCACGATCTCGACCTTCACCTTCGGAAGGAAGTCGACGACATATTCGGCGCCGCGATAAAGCTCGGTGTGCCCCTTCTGGCGCCCGAAACCCTTGGCCTCGGTGACGGTGATCCCCTGAAGTCCGACCTCCTGGAGCGCTTCCTTCACCTCATCCAGCTTGAAAGGCTTGATGATAGCCTCGACCTTCTTCATCGATCGTCCTTTTCGACGTTGCCCTCGTCACGGGCCGCCGGCCCGTCACCTCTGCCGAAAGCAGGAGACGTGCCAAAGACGGCTTAGAACCGTGACCGGTTCGAAATAGTTTCACGAACGCTCTTCCGTGACCGCAATCGGCCCGGTCCGCGCGCTGGAAGACCGAGCAAACGCATCGGTGGAACCGAAGGCGGATGCTTGCGATCATTCTCTCGGCTACACGAGGCCGGTCCTTCTGTCACCTGGAATGCCCAATACGCTGTCACAATGATGAAGGAATAGGCAGGACAATGGTCTTTCAAGATACATGCGGCACCGCGCTTCTGACGCCCGATGAGATGGCCGAGGCGGATCGCCGGACCATCGCGGCCGGAACGCCCGGCATCGCGCTGATGGAGCGGGCGGCGGAGTCGGTCGCCGCCGCCGTCCATTCGCATTATCCGCGCGCCGAACGGATCGCGCTGCTGGCCGGCCCCGGCAACAATGGCGGCGATGCCTATGCCGCGGCCCGGTTGCTGGGTGAGGCGGGGCGCCGGGTGGAGATATTCGGCCTCGTCGCTGCGACGAAGCTTCACGGAGACGCCGCCATCGCCGCGACGGCTTTCGGCGGAACCACGCATCCGCTCGACAGCTTCGATCCCGCGGCGTTCGATCTGGTCATCGACGGCCTGTTCGGAGCCGGCCTGTCGCGCCCCGTCGAGGGCGAGGCGGCCGGGGTGATCCGCAAGCTGAACGCGGCGCCGACACCGGTCGTCGCCATCGATCTTCCGTCAGGCGTCTCAGGCGCTACCGGCGAGCGCCTGGGCGAAGCGGTTTCGGCCGATCTGACGGTGACCTTCTTCCGGCGCAAGCCGGGCCATTTGCTGGAGCCGGGCCGGAGCCTTTGCGGACCCACCATCGTCGCCGATATCGGCATCCCGGCGACGGTTCTCGACGCCATTGCCCCGATGATCTTCGCCAATGAGCCGGCACTGTGGATGGACGCGCTCAAGCGTCCACCCATAGCCGGTCATAAATACGACCGCGGCCATGCCGTCGTCTTTTCCGGCGGCGCGACGCGAACCGGCGCGGCGCGACTGGCCGCGACGGCGGCGTTGCGCGGCGGTGCCGGACTGGTCACGATCTTTTCACCAGGCGCGGCGCTGATGGCCAATGCCGCGCATCTCACCGCCATCATGCTGAAGCGTTGCGACGACGAGGCGGCGCTCGGAGAACGCCTGGAAGACTCGCGGTTCAACGCCTTCGTGCTCGGGCCGGGCTTCGGTGTCGGCGAGCGAGCGCGGTGTTTCGCCAGCGCGGTGCTGGCGGCGGGGCGGCGACTGGTTCTCGACGCCGACGGCATCACCGCTTTCGCGGACGATCCGGACACCCTGTTCGCAGCCGCCCGGGCCGGGGGGAAGGGGGCTTCGGCGCTCGTGCTGACGCCCCATGATGGCGAGTTCAAGCGGCTGTTTCCCGACATTGCGGATCGACATGCCTCGAAGCTGGAGCGGGCGCGGGTGGCGGCCACACGCGCCGGCGCGATCATTGTCCTGAAAGGGCGTGACACGGTCATCGCCGCGCCGGACGGGCGAGCCGCGATCAATGCGACCGGAACGCCCTGGCTGGCGACAGCGGGGACGGGCGACGTTCTCGCTGGGCTCGTCGCGGCGCAACTCGCGCAAGGCACGCCCAGCTTCGAGGCAGCCTGCGCGGCGGTCTGGATGCATGGGCGGGCCGCCGAACTGTTCGGGCCGGGACTGATTTCGGAGGATTTGCCTGCGATGCTGCCGAAGGTTCATCGCCAACTGGAAGCCCTTGCTTCCAATCCGCGCGCCTGATTTCCACTCGCTCGAGTCGGAGGCGCGGCGCAGCCTGCTCAGCGGTTGCCGAGCCGCTCCATCAACGCCATCGCCGCCTGCGGCGCCCGTACCTTGCCCTCGCGGATGAAGTAGACGAACACCTCGCGCGGCGTCTTCGCGGCATGCGTTTGCGGATCGGCGCGTGGCAGGTCGTCCGGTTCGCCGCCCGTCGCCCAGAGCCGTGCCCGCTCGGCCCAGCGATCGAGTGCATCGGACGGATAGCCGGTCTCGATCTCGGCATTGCCCTTCTGCAGCCGCGCATAGACGAAATCCGATGTCACATCGGCGATCTCGGCATAATCGGCGCTTTCCGCGTAGACGATGGCGGCGCCGGCATCACGGCACAGCGTCAGCGCCTCGGGACACACGAAGCTTTCGTGGCGCAGCTCAACCGCGTGACGCAGCCGGATTCCGTCGATGTCTTTCGGCAACAATTTGAGGAAGGCGCCGAAATCGTCCGGCTCGAAGCGCTTGGTGCCGGCGAGCTGCCACAGGATCGGCCCCAGCTTGTCGCCCAGTTCAACGATGCCCGAGCGCACGAAGCGGTCGATGGATTCGCCGCCCTCGGCCAGCACCTTGCGATTGACCGCATAGCGCGGCGCCTTGAGCGAGAAGACGAAGCCGTCCGGCGTCTCGCTCGCCCATTTGGCGAAGGTCTCGGGCTTTTGCGAACGGTAGAAGGTGCCGTTGACCTCGATCGTTGTCAGCTTCGAGGCGGCATATTCCAGCTGACGCTTTTTCGGCAGACCATCAGGATAGAACGAGCCTTCCCAGGGCGCGAAGGTCCAGCCGCCGATGCCGGCGCGGATAGCCGCTGATTGGGTCATGGCGCACTCCACTTGTTCTTAGCTAAGCGATTAGCTATATTGCAATTCATGGCGACTTTCACGGTTCATCAGGCCAAGACCGAACTCTCCAAACTCATGGCTCGCGCCGAAGCAGGCGAGGAGATTGTCATCGCGCGTCGCGACAAACCTGCGGTCAAGCTGGTTCCCGTCGGCGAAATGCGAAAGAAGGAGCGTATTCCAGGGGCGCTGAAGGGCATGTTCAAGGTTCCGGACAATGTCTTCGACCCCCTTCCGGAGGACGAATTGCAGGCGTGGGACGGTAAATATTCGTTTGAACCCGATAAATGAGATTGCTTCTCGATACGCACACCTTGGCGTGGTGGCTATTGGACCACCCGCGGCTGTCCGCCACAATCCGGAATCTGCTGAAAGATACCGACAACGCGGTCTTCGTGAGCGCGGTCTCCGCCCTCGAGGCAGCGACGAAGTTCCGGCTCGGAAAGTGGCCGGAAGTCGGGCCGATGGCGACAGCCTTCGAAGAAGTGATGCGCGACCAGGATCTGCCGATCATCCCGATTGCCGCGCGCCACGCGGCGCGCGCCGGACTGATGGACGGAGCGCATCGCGATCCGTTCGATCGCATTCTCGCAGCTCAGGCCGAGATCGAAGACCTGGTGCTTGCGACCAATGATCCGCGTTTCACCGATTTCGGAACAAAAACGGTGTGGTAGATGGCCGGGCGAACTACGGGCTTCTTTTGACCGGTTGATCCTCGCACAGGAAATTGAGGTCGCTTACTCCGCTGCCACGCTGCTCACATGCGGGCGCCGCTGCAGCAGACCCTTCAGGAACTGCCCGGTATAGGAGCCCTCGGCCTTGACGATGTCCTCCGGCGTGCCGGACGCGACGATCTCGCCGCCGCCGTCGCCGCCTTCTGGGCCGATGTCCACCACCCAGTCGGCCGTCTTGATCACCTCGAGATTGTGCTCGATGACGACGACCGTGTTGCCGCGATCGACGAGGTCATGCAGCACGGTCAAAAGCTTCGCGACATCGTGGAAGTGCAGTCCAGTCGTCGGCTCGTCCAAAATATAGAGCGTCCGGCCGGTCGCCTTGCGCGACAGCTCCTTGGCGAGCTTCACCCGCTGCGCCTCGCCGCCCGACAGCGTATTCGCCTGCTGGCCGACCTTGATGTAACCGAGCCCGACCTCGTTCAGCGTGGCGAGCTTGTCGCGAACCGCCGGCACGGCGGCAAAGAACTCGACTCCTTCCTCGACCGTCATGTCGAGCACATCGGCGATCGACTTCTCCTTGAAGGTCACCTCCAGCGTCTCGCGGTTGTAGCGCTTGCCGTGGCAGACGTCGCAGGTGACGTAGACATCCGGCAGAAAGTGCATCTCGATCTTGATGACGCCGTCGCCGTGGCACGCTTCGCAGCGCCCGCCCTTGACGTTGAACGAGAACCGGCCGGGCTGATAGCCGCGCGCCTTGGCTTCGGGCAGCCCCGCGAACCAGTCGCGGATCGGCGTGAACGCGCCGGTGTAGGTCGCCGGGTTCGAGCGCGGGGTGCGGCCGATCGGCGATTGATCGATGTCGATGACCTTGTCGAGATGTTCCAGCCCCTCGATCCGGTCGTGCTCGGCCGGTACGTCACGGGCATTGGCGATGCGGCGCGCCGCCGCCTTGAACAATGTCTCGATCAGAAAGGTCGACTTGCCGCCACCGGAAACGCCGGTGACGCAGGAAAACAGGCCGAGCGGAATCTCCGCCGTCACGTCCTTCAAATTGTTGCCACGCGCGCCGACCACCTTCAGCCGCTTGCCCTTGACCGGCTTGCGGCGCTTTGCCGGCACCGGCACGCCGAGATCGCCCGACAGATAGCGCCCGGTCAGGGAGTTCGGATGGGCCTTGATGTCGGCGGGCGTGCCCGAGGCGATGATCTCGCCGCCATGGATGCCCGCCGCCGGCCCGATGTCGACGACATAGTCGGCCGACAGGATCGCATCCTCGTCATGCTCGACGACGATGACGGTGTTGCCGATGTCGCGCAGGTGCTTCAGCGTCACCAGCAGGCGCTCATTGTCGCGCTGATGCAGGCCGATCGACGGCTCGTCCAGGACGTAGAGAACGCCGGTGAGCCCCGAGCCGATCTGCGAAGCGAGGCGGATGCGTTGGCTTTCGCCGCCGGACAAGGTGCCGGAGGAACGCGACAGCGTCAGATATTCCAGACCCACATCGTTGAGGAAGCGCAGCCGCTCGCGGATTTCCTTCAATATTCGCACGGCGATCTGATTGTGCTTGTCGCTGAGCTTGGCCGGCAGCGCCTCGAACCAGTCGCCAGCCGCGCGGATCGACAGCTCGGTCACCTCGCCGATGTGGCATCCGCCGATCTTGACCGCCAGCGCCTCCGGTTTCAGCCGATGGCCACCGCAGGCCGGGCAGGGGGTCGCCGACATGAAGCGCTCGATCTCCTCGCGCATCCAGGCCGAATCGGTCTCCTTCCAGCGGCGCGCGAGATTGGGCACGATGCCCTCGAAGCTTTTCGTCGTCTTGTAGGATCGCATTCCGTCATTGTAGCGGAATTCGATCTTGGTCTTGCCGGTGCCGTTCAGGATCGCGTTCTGGGCGTCATCCGGCAGCTCCGACCATTTGTCGGTCTGTTTGAAGCCGAAGGTGCGTCCGAGCGCGTCGAGCGTCTGGGCGTAATAGGGCGAGGTCGATTTCGCCCAGGGCGCGATCGCGCCGCCCTTCAGCGTCACTGCCTCGTTGGGGACGATCAGCTTGGGATCGACGGCGCGCTGCGAGCCGAGGCCGTCGCAGCGCGGACAGGCGCCGAACGGATTGTTGAACGAAAACAAGCGCGGCTCGATCTCCGGGATCGTGAAGCCCGAAACCGGGCAGGCGAATTTTTCCGAAAACACCAGTTGCCGCGGTTTGCCGTTCTCGTCGACGCCGTCGGCGAATTCGGCCACCGCCAGCCCATCTGCGAGACCCAGCGCGGTCTCCATTGAATCTGCAAGGCGCGCGGATATGTCGCCCCGTACGACGATACGGTCGACCACCACGTCGATATCGTGCTTGTACTTCTTGTCGAGGACCGGCGCGTCGGCAATGTCGTAGAACTCACCGTCGACGCGGACCCGCTGGAAGCCCTTTTTCTGCAGTTCCGCCAGTTCCTTGCGGTATTCGCCCTTGCGGCCGCGCACGATGGGGGCCAGCAGATAGAGACGGGCGCCCTCGTCGAGTTCCAGGACGCGGTCGACCATCTGGCTGACCGTCTGGCTCTCGATCGGCAGGCCGGTGGCGGGCGAATAGGGAACGCCGACGCGCGCGAACAGCAGCCGCAGATAGTCGTAGATTTCGGTGACGGTGCCGACGGTCGAACGCGGGTTTTTCGAGGTCGTTTTCTGTTCGATCGAGATCGCCGGCGACAGCCCGTCGATCTGATCGACATCGGGCTTTTGCATCATCTCGAGGAACTGGCGGGCATATGCCGACAGGCTCTCGACATAGCGCCGCTGCCCTTCGGCATAGATCGTGTCGAACGCCAGCGACGACTTGCCCGAGCCCGACAGGCCGGTCATGACGATCAATGTGTCGCGCGGCAGGTCAAGATCGACGTTCTTGAGATTATGCTCGCGCGCGCCGCGAATGGAGATCGTCTTCAGTTCGGCCATGACGCGTCCGGCGGTCCTTGTGATTGGGAGACCGAGCCTACTTAAGTCGTCCAGGCGACTCTTCCAAGGCGGCCCGCCATTGACTCGATTTCAATAATGTTCTTTTTTTGTTCTTAGCAGGCTAAAGTGAGTCAGCCAAGCGCATACGGCCGCCGCAGGGAAATCGCGCAAACGGACGAAGAGCGTTTTCAGCGGTGGACGAGTGCGCCTGCGTCCTTTCGCCCCTTGGCGTGGTCGGATAGGATCGCGCCGGTTTTAAAGCATGGAGTTCGATAATGGCAGGCAGCGTGAACAAGGTGATCCTGGTCGGAAATCTCGGAGCCGATCCGGAGATCCGCCGCCTGAACTCCGGCGACGCGGTGGTCAATCTACGCATCGCTACCTCGGAAAGCTGGCGGGACAAGAGCAGCGGCGAGCGCCGGGAAAAAACCGAGTGGCACAATGTCGTTATCTTCAACGAGAACCTCGTCAAGGTCGCCGAGCAATATCTGAAGAAGGGCGCGAAGGTCTATATCGAGGGCCAGCTCCAGACCCGCAACTGGGAGGACCAGTCGGGGCAGAAGCGCTACACGACGGAAGTCGTGCTGCAACGCTTCCGCGGCGAACTGCAGATGCTCGACAGTCGTGGCGAAGGCGGCGGCGGCGGCGGTGGCAGTTATGACCAGGGCGGCGGCGCGCGCGGCGGCTCCGGTGGCGGCGGAAAATCCGGCGGCGGCGGTTACGACCAGGGCGGCGGCGGTGGCGGATCGTCGCGTGATCTCGACGACGAAATCCCGTTCTGATTCGGAGGAGACGGCCGATTCGAACCTTTGGCGCGCTTGGCATCGTCTGCCTGGCTGGCGCCGCCGTCGCATCGTTTAGCGTTGCGACGGCGGGCGAGGTCACCGTGGAAGCGGCCCGCGTCACGTCTGAAAACGGCGGCGCCTTCGGTTTCGCGGTAACGCTTCGCCACGCCGACGAAGGCTGGGACCACTACGCCGACCGGTGGGACGTGGTCGGATCGGACGGGACGGTCTACGGGACCCGGACGCTGCTCCATCCCCACATGGACGAACAACCCTTCACCCGAAGCCAGTCGGGGATCGCACTTCCCGACGGGGTTCGGGAGATCGTGGTGCGCGGCCACGACAACATCCATGGCGATGGACCGGGCAAGACGGTAGTGATCCCCGGACGCTGAAGCGGCGGTGGACGCGCGGATTTACAGGTCAGGCGACGGTAGTGATGCTCTGGCTGGATTGAACCAAAGCCGCAATTCCATCCGCGACGAACTGCACCGCCAATGCGGCCAGGAGAACGCCCAGCAGCCGGGAAATCACCGCGCGGCCGGTGGCGCCAAGCCAGCGGTCGAAATGGTCCGCCACCGCGAGAAAGCCGAAGGTGACCGCGAGGGCCGTGAAAACTACGACGACCAAGCCGATCTGGCCGGTGAGACTCGGGACCGAGCCGGACAACAGGATCACGGCCGAAATCGCGCCCGGTCCCGCCATCAGCGGGATCGCCAGGGGAAAAGCCGCGACATCGGCGAGGTCCGGATCATCCACTGCGCGATTGGCACTGCGCTCGTGGCGTTCCTTTCGCTTTTCGAAGACCAACTCGAAGCCGATCCAGAACAGGAACAGGCCGCCGGCCACACGGAAGGCCCCAAGTGTGATGCCGAGACCTTCGAGCAGCATGAGACCGGCGAGCCCGAACAGGGTCAGGATCACGAAGGCGATGATGCAGGCCCGGAGCGCGATGCGGCGTCGTTCGACAGCCCCCACGCCGGGTGTCACCGCCAGGAACAGCGGCACGAGCCCGAGCGGATCGAGGATGACGAAGAGCGTGACAAAGCCGCTGAGAAGAAGATCGAACATATTCCAGCCGTCCGGTGATCCAGCATTCTGGGTAGCAGGTGCCGACCGGTCGTCAACCGCTACGTTCGCCATCGCTGTCGAGCGAACGATCCGACGGGCTGATTCTCGCCAATTCGCGCCGGTTTTCGGCGGCTGAGCCTGACGTCATTGGAAGTTTCTTTTTCTGCTTGTGCAACTGATTGAAATAATTAGACAAATTCGCTGCCGTCAACGACCGCGGGAATTGCCCTTGACGCGCTATTCGCGCTATAGCCAAGCAATGAATTTCAAGCCCATCGGGACATGATTTTGGCCGAAGACGACGACAACACGACGCCGCCGGAACGCCCCAGCGGTATCGACTCCATTTCGATCATCGAGGAAATGCAGCGCAGCTATCTCGATTACGCCATGAGCGTGATCGTCAGCCGCGCGCTTCCGGACGTGCGCGATGGCTTGAAGCCTGTGCATCGGCGCATCCTCTACGCCATGCACGGGATGGGCCTCAGCTTCAACAAGCCCTATCGCAAGTCCGCCGGTGTCGTCGGTGAGGTGATGGGTAAATACCATCCGCACGGCGATTCCTCGATCTACGACGCCCTCGTGCGAATGGCGCAGGATTGGTCGCTGCGCGTGCCGCTCATCGAGGGGCAGGGCAATTTCGGCTCGATCGACGGCGATCCGCCGGCGGCCATGCGCTATACCGAGACCCGGCTCTACAAGGTCTCCGAGGCGCTGCTCGAGGATATCGACAAGGAGACCGTCGACTTCCAGGACAATTACGACGGCCGCGAACGGGAGCCGGTCGTCCTTCCGGCGCGTTTCCCGAACCTTCTCGTCAACGGCTCCGGCGGCATCGCCGTTGGCATGGCGACGAACATTCCGCCGCACAATCTCGGCGAGATCGTCGACGGCTGCGTGGCGATGATCGACAATCCTGCGATCGCGCTGGAAGAGTTGATGGAATTCATTCCTGGTCCGGATTTCCCGACCGGGGCGATCGTTCTCGGTCGTGCGGGCATCCTGTCCGCCTATTCTACCGGCCGCGGCTCGATCCTGATGCGCGGCAAGGCTCACATCGAGCCGATGCGCGGCGACCGCGAAGCGATCATCATCACCGAGGTTCCCTATCAGGTGAACAAGGCCTCGATGATCGAGAAGATGGCCGATCTCGTGCGCGACAAGCGCATTGAGGGTATCTCGGACATCCGCGACGAGAGCGACCGCGACGGTTACCGTGTGGTCATCGAACTGAAGCGTGACGCGTCCTCCGACGTCATCCTCAACCAGCTCTACCGCTTCACGCCGCTGCAGACCTCCTTCGGCGCGAATATGGTCGCGCTGAATGGCGGCAAGCCGGAGCAGCTGACGCTGATCGACATGCTGTCGGCCTTCATCGCCTTCCGCGAGGAGGTGGTGAACCGGCGCACCAAGTTCCTGCTGCGCAAGGCGCGCGAGCGGGCCCACGTTCTCGTCGGCCTGGCCATTGCCGTGGCCAATATCGACGAAATCATCAAGCTGATCCGCGCCGCGCCGGACCCGGCGACGGCGCGCGAACAGCTGATGGCCCGCGCATGGGAAGCCAAGGACGTCGCCCCGCTGATCCGGCTGATCGACGATCCGCGCCACCGCATCGCCGAGGACGGCACCTATCGCTTGTCGGAAGCCCAGGCACGGGCGATCCTCGATCTGCGCCTCCAGCGCCTGACCGCGCTCGGCCGGGACGAAATCGGCGACGAGCTCAACAAGATCGGCGAGGAGATCAAGGAGTATCTCGAAATCCTCTCCTCGCGCACCAAGGTCCGCGAGATCATCAAGGCCGAACTCATCGCCGTGCGCGACGAGTTCGCGACGCCGCGCCGCACAGAGCTGACCGAAGGGGCGGCGGACATGGACGACGAGGATTTGATTCCGCGTGAGGACATGGTCGTCACCGTCAGCCATGGCGGCTACATCAAGCGCGTGCCGCTGACCACCTACCGGGCGCAGCGGCGTGGCGGCAAGGGTCGATCCGGCATGTCGCTGAAGAACGACGAGGATTTCGTCACCCGACTGTTCGTTGCCAACACGCACACGCCGGTCTTGTTCTTCTCCTCGCGCGGCATCGTCTACAAGGAAAAGGTCTGGCGGCTGCCGCTGGCGAGCCCGCAGGCGCGTGGCAAGGCGCTGATCAACATGCTGCCCTTGGAAAAAGGCGAGCGCATTACCTCGATCCTGCCGCTACCGAGCGATCCCGAGGCGGCCGCCGAACTCAACGTGATGTTCGCGACGACCCGTGGCACGGTTCGTCGCAACAAGCTGTCCGACTTCGTGCAGGTCAATCGCAACGGCAAGATCGCGATGAAACTGGACGAGGAGGGCGACGAAATCCTGGCCGTCGCCACCTGTTCGGAAGACGACGACGTGTTGATGACGGCGGCCTCCGGCCAATGCATCCGCTTCCCGACGACCGATGTGCGCGTCTTCGCCGGCCGCAATTCGGTCGGCGTCCGCGGTATCGCGCTCGCCAAGGGCGATACCGTCATCTCGATGGCGATCCTGCGTCATGTGGATGCGACCCCGGCCGAGCGGGCCTCCTATCTGAAGATGCGCCGCGCCGTCGACGGCGAAGCCGCCGCCGAGACCGTGGTTGAGGAGGAGGGCGTCGAGGACGTCGCTATCGATCAGGAGCGCTATGGCTTCCTCAGTGCCAACGAGGAATTCGTGCTGACGCTGAGCGAGTTCGGCTACGGCAAGCGCTCGTCGTCCTATGATTTCCGCACCATCGGTCGCGGCGGCAAGGGCATCCGCGCCACCGATCTGTCGAAAGCGAGCGAGATCGGAAATCTTGTCGCTGGCTTCCCGGTCGAGGACGGCGATCAGATTCTGCTCGTCACCGATCGGGGTCAGCTGATCCGGGTGCCGGTTGAAGGCATCCGCATTGCCGGTCGGGCGACGCGCGGCGTCACCATTTTCCGGACGGCCGAGGGCGAGCGTGTCGTTTCGGTGGAGCGGATTCCCGATCAGGGCGCCGATGACGCGGAGGAGACGGAAGCGCCACAGGCGGACGACGATGTCGCGAGCGATGGCGGCCCTGAAGGCGAGACGTCCTGACGTTTCAGGTTCGACGCGCGTGCATTCACAAACATAAAAGCCGTCCGGAGCGATTCCGGACGGCTTGCTGATGTCTGCGCCGCGGGGAGGATACCGCGGCCGCTCGCTCGGTGAGCGGCGTCTATTGCATGAAGCGGGTGCGGCGGGCAGTCGCCTTGACGCGCACGTTCTGCGACTCGCTATGGAGCGTGATGGCGGTGGCGGAAAGCAGGGTGACGATCATGGCGAGGGCAAGCGCGAAAACCAGCATGTCAATACTCCGTTGTTCGCTTTAAAAACCCAGTAGCGGCGAATTTGTTCCATATAAACTCCGCGAGCTGAACGACGGCACAGGAAGTGGTTCACAAACCGTTCATCTGCGTGGGGTCTCCGGTGGGCCTCTTGCGAATTTTTCTTTGGCAAGGACAGGATAATCGAAGCCATGAAACGCGCGTTTTACCCTGGATCCTTCGATCCGATTACTAACGGTCACCTCGACATTCTGCGTCAGGCGGTGGCGATTTTCGACGAGGTCGTCATCGGCATCGGTGTCCATCCGGGCAAGCAACCGATGTTCAGCTTCGACGAGCGCGCCCGGTTGATTGCCGAATGTGCTGCCCCGGAATCCATTACCGGCCAGACCGACGTGATCCGCGTCGTCTCCTTCGATGGGCTCGTGGTCGAGGCCGCGCGCGACGCCGAGGCAGTGGCGTTGGTCCGCGGCCTGCGAGACGGAACAGATCTTGACTACGAGATGCAGATGGCCGGGATGAACGGCGTCATGCGGCCGGAGATTGCGACGATCTTCTTTCCGGCTTCGCCTGCGACAAGGCCCATAACCGCCACATTGGTCCGCCAAATCGCCATGATGGGCGGGGACGTTACGCCGTTCGTGCCCGGAAACGTCGCGGAAGCGATACGAGGAAAAGTCGCCTGACGCGAACCGCGGGCGCCACAATCTGGGAACCATCTTGCATGAAGTTTTTCGCTACACTCGGCCTGGCCGTGTCGATCGCCGCCGCATCCTTCACGGGTCTCGCGTCAGCGCAGCAATCAGATCCCGAAAACACCCTGGTCGTCACCACGAAGACCGGCGACATCGAGATCGGCCTTCGCCCAGATCTCGCGCCCGAGCACGTCAAACGGCTCAAGGAACTGGCGCGCGAGGGCTTCTACGACGGCGTCGTCTTCCACCGAGTCATCGACGGATTCATGGCCCAGACGGGCGATCCTGACGGCACTGGCATGGGCGGCTCCGACAAGCCGGACCTCAAGGCCGAGTTCTCCGACGAGACCTTCGACCGCGGCACCGTCGGCATGGCCCGCTCGCAGGACCCCAATTCGGCAAATTCCCAGTTTTTCATCATGCTGGCCGATGGCGATTTCCTCGACGGCCAGTATACGATCGTCGGCGATGTCGTGTCGGGCATGGAGAATGTCGATGCCATCAAGAAGGGCGACTCCGCCCAGAACGGCACGGTCCAGGACCCCGACAAGATGATCAAGGTCAGCGTTGCCGCCGACGGCAAGTGATCTGAAAGCCGCCGCCGATTGACGGCGGCAAACCTTGTGCCTTGGAGCGAATCCGCTCAAAGAGGCTCCACCGATACGGTCCGGGCTAGATCCGGGCCGTTCCCGTTTTCGAGATACGACAAGCAAGGAGAGCAACATGGCGCACGAGAACCCCGACGATACACTGGTACTCGAGACGACGAAGGGCCGCGTGGTCATCAAGCTGCGACCCGACCTCGCGCCCGCCCATGTGGCGCGCGTCAAGGAGCTCGCGCGCGAAGGCTTTTACGACGGCGTCGTTTTCCACCGGGTCATCGACGGCTTCATGGCCCAGACCGGCGATCCCACGGGAACCGGTTCCGGCGGCTCCGACAAGCCAGACCTGAAGGCCGAGTTCACGGCCGAGCCGCATAAGCGCGGTACGGTCTCGGCCGCCCGCACCGCCAACCCGAATTCGGCGAACTCCCAGTTCTACATCTGCTTCGACCGGGCCCCGTGGCTCGATCGCCAGTACAGCGTGTGGGGCGAGGTCGTCGAGGGCATGGACAATATCGATCAGATCAAGCGCGGCGAGCCGGTGAGCGATCCCGATTCGATCACCACCATGCGGGTCGCGTCCGACCTCTAGCGCCGAATGCGGAAAACTGGGAACCGGTTTTCCGCTTTTGCGCCGCTGACGTGTATTCCATCCATGTCGTTGCGGACGGCGGGTTTGTTCGATCCGTCGCCGTCATGATTCACAGATCCGGCTGGCCCAGCATGCGCGTCGATCAGTTCGACTTCGAGCTCCCGGAAGACCGCATCGCCTTGCGGCCCGCGTCGCCCCGGGAGAGCGCGCGTTTGCTTGCCGTCGGCGCGGACGGCACGCTCGGCGACCGTCACGTCGGGGATCTGCCGTCGCTGCTCGAACCGGGCGACGTGCTCGTCTTCAACGACACCCGCGTCATCCCGGCCCAGCTCGAAGGCGTGCGCCAGCGGCCGGATGCGCGGGACGGCGAGGGCAGGGCGCGCATTTCTGCGACGCTGCACATGCGCGTCGCGCCGGATCGCTGGCGGGCCTTTCTGCGCCCGGCAAAGCGGGTGCGGGTCGGCGACCATCTCGCCTTCGGCCCTGACGAAACCGACGGCCTTTCCGGCACGCTCGATGCGGCCGTCGAGGACAGGGGCGACGACGGTGAGGCAACCTTGCACTTCGACCGCTCCGGTCCGGCGCTGGACCAGGCGATCGCAGTGGTCGGGCACATTCCCTTGCCGCCCTACATTGCGTCCAAGCGGCCGGACGATGAGCGCGACCGGGCCGACTACCAGACCATCTACGCCCGCGAGGACGGAGCCGTGGCGGCGCCGACCGCCGGCCTGCATTTCACGCCCGCGTTGCTCGACCAACTGTCGAAACGTGGCATTGGAACCGAATATCTGACGCTCCATGTCGGGGCAGGCACGTTTCTGCCGGTCAAGGCGGAAGATACGGCAGAGCACCGGATGCACGCCGAGATCGGTCGGATCGGCGCGGCGACGGCGCAGCGTCTGAATGCCGCGCGCCAGGCCGGTGGACGCTTGGTCGCTGTCGGCACCACGTCGCTGCGGCTTCTGGAAAGCGCGGTGCGCGACGATGGCATCATCGAACCCTTCACCGGCTCCACCGACATCTTCATCACCCCCGGCTATCGCTTTAAGGCTGTCGACAGGCTGATGACCAACTTCCACCTGCCGCGCTCGACCCTGTTCATGCTGGTCTCGGCCTTCTCGGGCTTCGAGACCATGCAGGCGGCCTACGCCCACGCCATCAAAACGGGCTACCGCTTCTATTCCTATGGCGATGCCTGCCTGCTGGATCGGGTGCCGGAATGAGCGAATCCTTTCAGTTCCGGCTGCTCGCCACCGACGGCAAGGCGCGGCGCGGCGAAATCACCATGCCGCGCGGCACGGTGCGCACGCCGGCCTTCATGCCGGTCGGAACCGCCGGCACGGTCAAGGCGATGTATCTGGATCAGGTGCGCGAGCTCGGCTCCGACATCATCCTCGGCAATGTCTATCACCTGATGCTGCGGCCCGGCGCCGAGCGCGTCGCCCGGCTCGGCGGCCTGCACGCATTCGCTCGCTGGCCGCATCCGATCCTGACCGATTCCGGCGGCTTCCAGGTGATGTCGCTGGCAAAACTGCGCAAGCTCGACGAGACCGGCGTGCGTTTCCGCTCCCATGTCGACGGCTCTGAATACGCGCTGACGCCCGAGCGGGCGATCGAAATCCAGGGGCTACTCGGCAGTGACATCCAGATGCAGCTCGACGAGTGCATTCGGCTGCCGGCGGAACGGGCCGAGATAGAACGGGCGATGGAGATGTCGCTGCGCTGGGCCGAACGCTGCGCCACCGCCTTCGGCGACCAGCCCGGCAAGGCGATGTTCGGCATCGTGCAAGGCGGCGACGCCATCGACTTGCGGATTCGCTCGGCCGAGCGTCTGGCGGCCATGGACCTGAAGGGCTACGCCGTCGGCGGTCTCGCGGTCGGCGAGCCGCAGGCGGTGATGCTCAAGACGCTCGACGAGACGCTTCCCGTCATGCCGGCGGAAAAGCCCCGCTATCTGATGGGCGTCGGCACGCCGGACGACATCTTGCGCTCGGTGGCGCGGGGGATCGACATGTTCGACTGCGTCATGCCGACCCGCTCGGGCCGGCATGGGCTCGCCTTCACCCGCTTCGGCAAGGTGAACCTGAAGAACGCCCGCCACGCGGAAGACACGCGCCCGCTCGACGAGGCCTCGGACTGTCCGGCCTCGCGCGACTATTCGCGCGCCTATCTGCACCATCTGGTGCGCTCCAATGAAGCGCTCGCCTCGATGCTTCTGACCTGGAACAACCTTGCCTACTACCAGTCGCTGATGGCCGGCATCCGGGACGCGATCGAAGCCGGGCGCTTCGCCGACTTCGCCGCGGCCACCGAGGCCGATTGGGCGCGGGGAGACATTCCACCGCGCGTCTGAGCCGTTCAGGCGGCGAGATCGTCGCCCTTGCGGATCGCGCAGCCGGTGATCTTCATCGACCCGTCCGCCTGGCGTTCCAGCGTATAGCTGGCAATCCAGCTCTGCCCGTTCTGGTCGGTGAGATAGACCTCCTGACGGAAGCCCGCGCCCTCGGCCTCCAGCGCGCCGAAGACGGTGTTGCTGGATCGGTAGACCGGAGCGTAGCCCGACCGGACCATGCCCATGAAGATTTGCGGCGAGGGAAACATCGCCTGAATGTTCGGCGCGGCGTAGGAATAGGCGCTGGCGCCGTCATCGGACCGAAAGGCCTCGATCTGGCCGGAAATCGCGGCCCGCACGTCCGACGCATCGCCCGCGCGGGCAGGTAAAGCGAGAACCATCCCCGTCAGTGCCACCGCCGCCATCAGCATGACCAGCCGACTCGCCATGCTTGCTCCTTTCGCGTCACGCGAAAAGGATCGAACGGAACCGCCGCGGCGGCAAACCGCCGGCGCTCAATTCCGCGTGATGGCGCATGCCGCGTGTTTCAAACGGCCGAGCGGACGCCGGTTTCAGCCGTCGTTCGCCGAATTCAGATCTTCGGGCCGCCGGCCTTCGTCGGGATAAGCGACATGGGCCACGACCTTGCGGTGGCTGGTGCTGGCAAGCGGGACGATGTCGAGTTCCACCCGCACGCCGAGATCGGCGGCCGCGTTTACCGCGTCGGTCAGCGCTGCCGCGGATTCCATCACATCGTCGATCGCTGCCTGCATCGTGCCCGTGACGTGCGATTCAAGAATTTCTTTTGTCATGGGATTAAAATGGAAGTCGAAGGGCGATTGGACAAGGACGCTTGCGTCGCATCGTCGCCGAAAGGTCGACATCTGTGCAGGCGGCCCTCGCGGCGCGAGTTCCAGCACCAGAGGCTATGCTCAAATGAACCGGATGCGCGGGCGGTGTAGCGGGTGGGAGCCGCTACACCGCCCGCCTTCCCAACGACGTTTTGCCCACCGCGAGAAGCACTCCTTCCCTAACGGAAATTACAAAATGGCGCAATCTGTGTCGAATTGTCCGCTGCGAAACGTCGACTTGCTGAATGCCCGTGTGGTGACGGGCAAAATATAGCGGCATCGCCGGTTAACGGTGATCGGTTATGCCCGATCAGTCCTGCCGACGCCCCTCCTGCATCTCTTGGCCCTTGAGAACCAAACTGAAATATTGCTCCCAACTCGATCGTAGGGACAACAGATTGTCGGTCAGCGCGGTCGAGACTCCAGCCAACTCCTCCAATGTATTAACGCTCGCGTCGAACCGCTCGGTGAGATTTCCCGTCACGTCACCATTCTTGGTGCTCTCCATGAGCAGCGCGAGCGCCTTGCCGTCGGCAATTGCCTCCTCTGCCGTCTTGGCCAATGTCTCGAGCAGCGCGCCGCGTTCCGCTTCCAGCGTTTCCAACAGGGGACGCTGCTGCGCGATGGCACGGGACATGTTCCGCCATTCGCGCGCGCGCTCGTCGAGGTCGTCCCGCACACCGAGAAACCCACCTGCAATTCGACGCGGTAGCGCCACCGGCGTCGCGCCTTTCGGATTGGCGGGGACTGAAGAACTCTTCGATGACTGCGACACAGCCTTGCCGAATTCGTCGCTCAACTCTCTTTCAAGAGTGTCGGCGATATCGTTCGATGAATTGTCGGTATTGTCTTTGGCCATTTCGAAACTCCGATCTCATCTGCCTAAATAGGCAACGGCTCGCAGACCAATCCACTGAATTATCGCGCCGTGGTTAATCGCAAGCACTCGGCCGCCAAGAAAATTCGGTCCCGATTGTGATAGACCGAGGCGTGAATTCGACAATGCCGTCCACCGCCGCGGGTTATTACCACCGCCGCGCACGCCGCACCCCTGCGGGAATAACGGCGGCGCGCGTTCGATCAAACGCCATGTCGCTCCGGCGTCAAAGACGTCACTGCGGTCTTGTCTGCGCCAAGCGGCGAAGCTCGATTGTCAACGGCAACGATGAGACGAGGATTCCTACGCGACGCACCGTCGTCGCGCCTAAGTCTTAAGCCACGGCTTCATTTCAGATCGTGAAATCGCATCGGACGAAATCCCGCTCATCACTCCTCTGATACACGTCAGCGCGTACTCGCTTCCTCTGATTCCTCGGCTCGCCTCATCAAGCGCGTCGAACACGTCAACAAAAGTGCGCATCTTTCGAAACTTTACATCCGGCTCCGGGATTGGCGTCTCTCCCTCAAAGGGTTCAATACGCTGATGGAGCGCCGCAACATCGTGACGTAAACGCTTGGTCTCCCTGACGAGCTTCTCGACGGCATCGGTCATTCGATCGAACTGGGCATGAATATCTGCCATGACGAATCTACCTCGCGTAGGGGCCGAAGACCGCTGGATCGACTTCCGCCAATGAAACCAACGGCCAAAATTAAGTTGCGACTGCGCTGTAATTAATTGAATTTATTGAATGTTTTGGTGAGCGCGCAGGGATTCGAACCCTGGACCTACAGATTAAAAGTCCGTTGCTCTACCAACTGAGCTACGCGCTCGAACCGCCGGGGCGCGAGCGACCCGGCGAGAACGGGCGGAACATAGAAAGGCGGCATATGCCGGTCAACCGGAAATCGCCGCTCCCGGTGACGGATTTGCGATTTGCCGCGCGGCGCTCGGGCAATTAAGACCCGGCCGACGGTCCGCGTCCCAGATCGTCGCCCTCAAACGGCGGTTTCGCGCGCAGTGAAGCCGGGCCGGTGTCGGGCGACCCGCGAATCGGATCAATGCGATAGAACCGAGGCATGCCTTGCTCGCCGAACTTTCCTACCCGACAGCTATCTTTGCGGGAGCGCTTTCGTTCCTGTCGCCCTGCGTCCTGCCGCTGGTGCCACCCTATCTGTGCTACATGGCGGGCGTCTCCGCCGACGAATTGCGCGCCGGGCCGCAGCTCGGCTCGGCCCGCTATACGCGGCTGATCGTGACTTCGCTCGTCTTCGTGCTCGGCTTTTCCACGGTATTCGTGGCGCTCGGCGCCGGCGCCAGCACGATCGGCCAGGTTCTTCGGCAAAATCTCGATTGGCTCGGCATCGTCGCCGGCATCGCGATCATCATCATGGGCCTGAATTTCCTCGGCGTCTTCCGGCTGTCCTTCCTGTCGAAGGAAGCCCGGCTAACCGCGCCCGACAAGCCGCGCAGCGTCGTCGGCGCCTATCTGATGGGGTTGGCCTTCGCCTTCGGCTGGACGCCGTGCATCGGGCCAGTGCTCGGAGCAATTCTCGGTCTGGCCGGCGCCAAGGGCACGGTCGGGGAGGGCGCGCTGATGCTCACATTCTACTCGGCCGGCCTCGGCATTCCGTTCATTCTCGCGGCAACGTTCTCCGGGGCCTTCTTCCGCTGGATGAACGGCTTCAAGGCGCATCTCGCCACGGTGGAGAAGGTGATGGGAGGCCTCTTGGTTGTCACCGGCGTCTTGTTCCTGACCGGCAGCATGCAGACGATGTCGTTCTGGCTGCTGGAGAATTTCCCGGTGTTCCAGACCATCGGCTGATCGCGGCCGCCGACACATCCTTTTTCGGACAGCCTGTGCTAAGGCCTCGCCGTCTTGATGTGATTTTTGCGAGTTGCCGATGGCGAGAAACTGCCTGTCGATCATTCTGGCTGCCGGCGAAGGCACCCGAATGAAATCGTCCAAATCCAAGGTGCTGCACGCGGTGGCTGGCCTGGAGATGATCCGGCACGTCGCCCGTGCGGCACGAGATGCCGGCTCGAACCGCGTTGCCGTCGTGGTCGGGCGTGACGGCGAGGCCGTCGAGGCGGCGGTCCGCCAGGATATCGCCGAGGTCGCGACCTATCCGCAGACCGAGCGCCTGGGCACGGCCCACGCGGTGCTCGCCGCGCGCGACGCTATCTCCGAAGGCTGCAACGATGTCCTCGTCTTGTTCGGCGATACGCCGCTGATCCGGCCGGAAACGCTTTCGCGCGCGCGGGCCGCACTCGCCGAAGGGGCCGAAATTTGCGTCGTCGGCTTTCGGCCCACCGATCCGACCGGCTACGGCCGGCTGATCGAAGAGAGCGGCGAGCTTGTCGCGATCCGGGAGGAAAAGGACGCCAGCGAGGCCGAACGCGCCGTCGACTTCTGCAATGCCGGCGTCATGGCGTTCGCCGGAGACCGTGCGCTCGATATGCTCGACGCGATCGGCAACGACAATGCCAAGGGCGAATATTACCTGACCGATTTGGTCGAGATCGCCCGCCGCGCCGGCCGCAGCGTCAAGGCCATCGAAGCCGATGCCGACGAGGTGCTCGGCGTCAACTCGCGGCTGGAACTCGCCGCCGTCGAAGCGCTCTGGCAGATCGCGCGGCGACGTCAGGCGATGCTCGACGGGGTGACGCTGATGGATCCGACGAGTGTGTTCTTCGCCCATGACACGAAGATCGCCGCCGACGCCTTCGTGGAGCCGAATGTCGTGTTCGGTCCGGGCGTTGCGGTGGCCGCCGGCGCCGTGATCCACGCCTTCTCCCATATCGAGGGCGCGACGATCGGCGAGGGAGCCTCGATCGGTCCGTTCGCGCGCTTGCGCCCCGGCACGCGGCTCGCGGAAAACACCAAGGTCGGCAATTTCTGCGAGGTGAAGAACGCCCAGTTCGCCACCGGCGCCAAGGTCAATCATCTCAGCTATGTCGGCGACGCGACCGTGGGCGCGAAGGCCAATATCGGCGCGGGCACGATCACCTGCAATTACGACGGCGCGCTGAAGCACCTGACCGAAATCGGCGAAGGCGCCTTTATCGGGTCGAACTCGGCGCTCGTTGCGCCGGTACGGGTGGGCGACGGCGCCTATGTCGGGACGGGCAGTGTGGTCACCGAGGATGTGCCGGATGGGGCGCTGGCCATCGCCCGCGGGCGCCAGGTGACCAAGCCCGATCGCGGCCGCCAGATCACCGAACGCAACGCGGCGGCGAAAGCCGCCATGACCGCCACCAAACGACCCGACCCGGCGTAATCTCGCGATACCAAACGTGAATCCCGGCAAGCGGCGGTGGACGCTAGAACGTCGTCCATCTCGCCGTCCCGCCGCTTCGTTCGAGCGACACATCCAAGGACCATCCCATGTGCGGAATCATCGGCATCATCAGTCGCGAACCAGTCGCGGATCGTCTCGTCGACGCGTTGAAGCGCCTGGAATACCGGGGCTATGACTCGGCCGGCGTCGCGACGCTCGAAGCAGGGGTGCTCACCCGCCGCCGGGCCGAGGGCAAGCTGGTCAACCTGGCCAAGCGTCTCGACGACGCGCCGCTCAACGGCACGATCGGCATCGGCCACACCCGCTGGGCGACCCATGGCGCGGCGACCGAGCCAAATGCCCATCCGCATGCGACCGAGGCGCTCGCCGTCGTCCACAACGGCATTATCGAGAACTACCGCGACCTCAAGGCCGAGCTCGAAGCCGAGGGCGTGACCTTCGAAAGCCAGACCGACACCGAGACGATCGCCCACCTGGTGACGCGCGAGCTCAAACGCGGCCTGTCGCCCAAGGATGCCGTCCATGCCGTGCTGGGGCGGCTGGAAGGCGCCTTCTCGCTTGGCTTCCTGTTCAACGGCGAAGAAGATCTCTTGATCGGCGCCCGCCGCGGCAGCCCGCTTGCGGTTGGCGAAGGCGAGGGCGAGATGTTCCTTGGTTCCGACGCGATAGCGCTGTCGCCCTTCACCGACACGGTCCGTTATCTGGAAGAGGGCGATTTCGTCGTCCTGACCCATGACGGGGTGGATATCTTCGACGCGCATGCCAGGCCGGTGACCCGCGAGATCCGGCGCTCTGTCGGCAAGGCGTTCTATGTCGACAAGGGCAATCACCGGCATTTCATGCAGAAGGAAATCTACGAACAGCCGGAGGTGCTGTCTCACACCCTCGGCGCTTTCGTCGATATGACGACCGGGCGAACGCGGATTCCGAACGGACAGGCGCTCGATTTCGCCAAGGTCGACCGGATGGCGCTGTCGGCCTGCGGCACCGGATACTACGCGGCACTGGTCGGCCGTTACTACTTCGAGCGTTATGCTCGGATTCCCTGCGATCTCGATGTCGCGTCGGAATTTCGCTACCGCGAAAGCCCGCTCGGCGACGTCGATCTGGCGTTGTTCGTCTCGCAGTCCGGCGAGACCGCGGACACGCTCGCCTCGCTACGCTACGCCAAGGCCGAGGGGCTGCAAATCGCCTCGGTGGTCAATGTGCAGGAATCGACCATCGCGCGTGAATCCGATTTCGTGCTGCCGACGCTGGCCGGCCCCGAGATCGGCGTCGCGTCGACCAAGGCCTTCACCTGCCAACTGATGGCGCTCGCCGCGCTGGCGATCAAGGCGGGCGTCGACCGGGGGGTGATTTCGCCCGACCGCGAACTTGAACTCACCCGTATTCTGGCCGAAGCGCCGCGGCTGACCAACGAGGCGATCCAGCTCGAAGACCGGATCGAGGTGCTGTCGCGGAACATGGCGACAAAGCGGCACGCACTGTTCCTCGGACGGGGCTTCTCCTTCCCGCTGGCAATGGAAGGTGCGCTGAAGCTCAAGGAGATCAGCTACATCCACGCCGAAGGCTACGCGGCCGGCGAATTGAAGCACGGGCCGATCGCCTTGATCGACGAGACCATGCCGGTCGTCGTCATCGCACCCCACGACCGGAGTTTCGAAAAGACGGTCTCCAACATGCAGGAGGTCGCGGCGCGCGGCGGCGAGATCATCCTGATCACCGACGTCAAAGGCGCGGCCAGCGGCGCGGTGGAGGGCGCTGAGATGATCGTCCTGCCGGACATGCCGGAAATCCTGACCCCGATCGTCTACGCGATCCCCTTGCAATTGCTCGCCTATCACACCGCCATCCAGATGGGCACGGATGTCGACCAGCCGCGCAATCTGGCGAAGTCGGTCACCGTCGAATAAGCCGAGCCGTCGTCTTCGCAATTGCGGCAATCATCTTGCAATTGCAGTGTCGGATCGCGATGTTTCAATCGCTTGGCGTCTGCGGCGCCTTTGCAGGGCGCCGTACTGGCGCTAGGGATTATTGGCGATAATGGCTCGTCTGCGTAATTATTTCCTGACCGGGTTCATCGTCTGCGCGCCGCTGGCGATCACGGCTTGGATCACTTGGTCGTTCATGGGCTGGGTCGATGGCTGGGTGAAGCCCTATATCCCGGTCCAATATCTTCCCGATTCCTATCTGCCCTTTGCCGTCCCGGGTTTCGGCCTGATCGTGGCGCTGGTGCTGATCACCTTGGTTGGCTTCCTGACCGCCAATTTCATCGGCCGGACGGTGGTCCGATGGGGCGAGCACCTGCTCAGCCGAACGCCGTTGGTGCGCTCCGTCTACACGGCGCTCAAGCAGATTTTCGAGACGGTCCTCGCCGACCGGTCGTCGTCGTTTAAGACAGCGGCACTGATGGAATATCCGCGCAAGGGCGTGTGGTGTCTCGTCTTCGTGGCGACGACCGCCCGCGGCGAGATCGCGACGGTGCTTTCCGACCAGGGCGAGGAAATGCTCGCCGTCTTCCTGCCGCCGACACCCAACCCCACGTCGGGCTTCCTGCTCTTCGTGCCGCGGGAGGACGTGCGGGTGCTCGATATGAGCATCGAGGCGGCGTTGCGGCTGGTCATTTCGGCAGGGCTGGTGTCGCCGGATGAGGTGGTGCGCCAGGACAAGCCGGTCAGCATGGCGAAAGCCTCGCGCGTGGTCGCCGCGCGCGAGAAGCGGACCGAGCGGCCGATCGAGCCGGCCGAGTAGCGCCACCGATGCTCTAACCGGAGCGCAGCAGCCGCACCGCCTCGTCCTTGCCGAACAGATAGAGGAGCGTGCGGAGCGCTTCGCCGCGCTCGGATTTCAGATCGCCGTCGGTCGCGAGGATCAACCGCGCATCATCGCGGGCTATCTCCATCAGATGGGCGTGATGTTCCATCGAGGCGATTCGGAAGAACGGCATGCCCGACTGCTGGGTCCCGAGGAGATCGCCTTCGCCGCGCAGCTTCAGATCCTCCTCGGCGATGCGGAAGCCGTCCTCGGTTTCCCGCATGACCGCGATGCGGGCCGCCGCCGTCTCGCCGAGCGGCGCGCGATATAAAAGCACGCAGGACGAGGCCTTCTCACCGCGTCCAACCCGGCCGCGCAGCTGGTGCAGTTGCGACAGGCCGAAGCGCTCGGCGTGTTCGATGACGATGATCGAGGCGTCCGGCACGTCGACCCCGACTTCGATCACCGTCGTCGCAACGACGAGTTTCGTGCGCCCGGCCTTGAAGGCGGCCATCGCGGCGTCCTTCTCCTCACCGCTCATCCGGCCGTGGACGAGCCCGACCATGTCCCCGAACAGACCCTTGAGCTGGCGAAACCGCTCCTCGGCCGCCATCAGGTCGCTCTTTTCCGATTCCTCGACCAGCGGACAGACCCAATAAAGCCGGTCGCCAGCCGCCATCGCCCGGCCGGCGCGATCGACGATCTCGTCGAGCCGCTCCATCGGTACGGCGACGGTGGTGATCGGTTTGCGCCCGGCGGGTTTGCCTTCAAGCCGCGAGACATCCATGTCGCCGAAGGCGGCAAGGACGAGGGTGCGCGGGATCGGCGTCGCGGTCATCACCAGCAGATCGGCCGCGCGTCCCTTGGCGGTCAGGCTCAGCCGTTGGTGAACGCCGAAGCGATGCTGCTCGTCGACGACGACGAGGCCGAGATCGCGGTACTCGACCCCCTCCTGAAACAGCGCGTGGGTTCCGACGACGATCTGCGCCTCGCCCGAGCCGATGGCTTCGAGTTTGGCGGCCCGCGCCTTGCCGGTATCGCGGCCGGTGAGGAGGATGATCTTTAGCCCGACCGCCTCGCAGAGCTTCGAGAGGCTATCGAAATGCTGGCGCGCCAGAATTTCGGTCGGGGCAAGCAGCGCCGATTGCGCCCCGGCCTCGGCCGCCGTTGCCATCGCCATCAGCGCGACTACCGTCTTGCCTGCGCCAACATCGCCCTGCAGCAGGCGCAGCATCCGGTCCTCGTCCGCCATATCAGCGAGGATCTCGGCGATGACACCTTGCTGGGCTGCCGTGAGAACGAAGGGAAGCGCCGCCCGAAGCCGCGCCGCAAGGGCGCCGGAGCCGGTGAGCGGGCGGCCGCGCGCCTTCTTCATGCGTTGCCGCGACAGCGCGAGAGCCAATTGGCTGGCCAGGAACTCGTCATAGGCGAGCCGGCTGAAGGCGGCGCCCTCGGGCGCCAGATCGCGTTCGTCGGACGGATCGTGCAGGCGCTTCAGCGCGGCTCCGAAGTCCGGGAAGCCGTGCTTGGCGACGATCGACGGATCGATCCACTCCCGGATCGTCGGCAGGCGCTCCACTGCCTGGCCTATCGCCTTGCGCAGGATCTTGGGCGAGAGCCCGGCGGTCATCGGATAGACCGGTTCGACCAGGGATAGTGATTCGGCTTCGTCAACCGACGCTACGAAGTCGGGATGGACCATCGACGGGCGGCCGTTGAACCACTCCACCCGGCCGGACACGATCATCGTCTCGCCGATTGGTAGGAGCTTTTCTAGCCAGCCGGATTGACCGCGGAAATAGGTGAGGGCGATCTCGCCGGTCGCGTCCTGGGCGAACACCTTGTATGGCGCCGATTTCGCCGCCCGTCCGGGCGTCTGGTGGCGGTCGATGCGAACCGTCAGCGTCACGATCCCGCCCTCCGGTGCGGTCGCGATTTCGGCGCGCTTGCGCCGGTCGATCAGGCCGGTCGGAAGGTGGAACAGGAGGTCGCGGACGCGCACGGTCTCGCCGGTTCCGACCAGCAGCGTCTGGAACTGGTTTGCGACCTTGGGTCCCACGCCTTCCAGCGTCGTCACGGGGGCAAACAGCGGGTCGAGGATCGAAGGGCGCATCGAGGGCGAGGTTTAGTCGGATATGGGCCGATGGCAAGGCTGACAGGGCCGGTCCAGCCCTATATAGAAGCCTTACTCACACGACAGGTTCGATATGACTGGTATGCAGCGCTCTTCGAGCGATCTCGACGTCCGCCGCCGCAAGGCGTTGTTCCGGTCCTGGCATCGGGGCATCCGCGAGATGGATCTGGTGCTCGGCCGTTTCGCCGACGCCGAGATCGACCGTCTGACCGACGCCGAGCTCCACGACTACGAGCAATTGATGGAAGCGCCCGACCGCGATCTTTTTCAGTGGCTGACCGGGGAAACGGCAACGCCGGCGAATTTCGACACCAGCGTGTTCCGGCGGATTCGGGACTTCCACGTGGTGGAGGAGGAGCCTCGGCCATGAGTCTGCCTGAGCCGTTGAAAAGAGCGCTGACGAAAGGCGCGGGCCTTGAGATCGGCAACGTCCTCGACGGCTACGAGGCGTTTCTTCTCGCCGATATCGCGCGCCTACGCGGCGCGAAGAAGCCGGTGGTCTACGTCATGCGCGACGGCAACCGGATTGGCGAACTCGAGGACGCGCTCAAATTCGTGGCGCCCGAGCTGCCGGTGCTGACGCTGCCTGGCTGGGATTGCCTGCCCTACGACCGGGTCGGACCCTCGGGCGAGGTGGCGGCGCGCCGCCTATCGGCGATGGCCGCGCTCGGGGCGTTGCGCCGCGAACCGCACCGCGCGCTGATTCTCACGACGGCGAACGCGCTGTTGCAGAAGATGCCGCCGGCCGCTGTTCTCGGCGAGGAAACGATCGCGGCCAAGGCCGGCAACCGCATCGCCATGGAAGACATCGTGCGCGCCCTCCAGCGCGGCGGTTTCGATCGGGTCGCCACCGTGCGCGAGCGCGGCGAATTCGCGGTGCGCGGCGGCATTCTCGATCTCTTCGCGCCGGGCGAGGAGGAGCCGGTGCGCCTCGACTTCTTCGGCGATACGCTGGAGACGATCCGCGGCTTCGACCCCGCGACCCAGCGCACGACCCGGCAATTGCAGAGCTTCGAACTCACGCCGGTCTCCGAGATCACCTTGCGCGAGGAGACGGTCAGCCGCTTCCGTACCAATTACGTCAAGCGCTTCGGCGCCGCACAGCGCAACGACGCGCTCTACAGCTCGATCAGCGAGGGCAAGCGTTTCTCCGGGATGGAGCACTGGTTACCGCTGTTCTACGAAAAGCTCGACACGCTGTTCGACTATTGCCACGGCTTTCCGATGGTTCTCGACCACCTGGCGCTCGAAGCGGTCGGCGAGCGACGCGAGACGATTGGCGATCATTACGAGTCACGCAAACGCAATGCCGGCGAGGCCAGCGGGGAGTCCATTCCCTACCATCCGGTCGATCCGGACGATCTTTATCTGTCGGAGGACGAACTGGCGGGCGGTCTGGCCAGTGCTGACCCGATCCGCCTGTCGGCCTATGGCGCGAGCGACGCCGCCAATCATGTCGTCTTCAATCTCGAGATCAGCCGAGGCCGCAATTTCGCGGCCGAGCGCGCAAGCGGCGACGTCAACGTCTTTCAGGCGGCGGTCGACCATATTGGCCGGCTGCGCGCCGACGGCAAACGCGTGCTGCTAGCGGCCTGGAGCGAGGGCTCGCGAGAGCGCCTCAGCCAGGTCGTCGAGGAACACGGGCTCGAAGGCCTGAAGCCCGTCGACAACCTCAAGAAGCTGAACGAAGCCCCCAAGAACCTCGTCGTGACCGCCGTCCTCGGCATTGAGGCGGGCTTCGAGACCCCCCATCTCGCCGTCGTCGGCGAACAGGACATTCTCGGCGACCGACTGGTGCGGCGGGGCCGCAAAAAGCGCGCCAAGAATTTCATCGCCGAGGTCTCCGGTCTCGACGAGGGCGATATCGTCGTCCATGTCGATCACGGCATCGGCCGCTTCGTCGGCCTGAAGACCATCGAGGCGGCGGGCGCGCCGCACGATTGCCTGGAACTGCGCTATGCCGGCGAGGACCGGCTGTTCCTGCCGGTAGAGAATATCGAGCTGTTGTCGCGCTATGGCGGCGAGGGCTCGGAGGCAATGCTCGACAAGCTTGGCGGCGGCGCCTGGCAGGCCCGTAAGGCCAAGCTGAAGAAGCGCTTGCTCGACATGGCGGACGGGCTGATCCGCATCGCCGCCGCGCGGCAGATGCGCGGCGCGCCGAAGCTGCTACCGCCGGAAGGGCTCACTGACGAATTCGCCGCCCGGTTCCCTTATGAGGAAACCGAGGACCAAATGAACGCCATCGACGCGGTGGCCGACGATCTGGCGCTCGGGCGGCCGATGGACCGGCTGATCTGCGGCGACGTCGGCTTCGGCAAGACCGAGGTGGCGATGCGCTCGGCGTTCATCGCGGCGATGAACGGCCTGCAGGTCGCCGTCGTCGTGCCGACCACTTTGCTGGCCCGCCAGCACTACAAGACCTTCGCGGAGCGCTTCCGCGGCCTGCCGCTGAATGTCGCACAGGCCTCGCGGCTGGTGACGTCGAAGGAACTCGCAGCGACCAAGAAGGGCGTCACCGAAGGCACCGTCGACATCGTCGTCGGCACCCACGCGCTGCTCGGCAAGGCCATCAGCTTCAAGAATCTGGGGCTGCTGATCATCGACGAGGAGCAGCATTTCGGCGTCAAGCACAAGGAGCGGCTCAAGGAGTTGAAATCCGACGTCCACGTGCTGACGCTGTCGGCGACGCCGATCCCGCGCACCTTGCAACTGGCACTGACCGGCGTTCGCGAACTGTCGCTGATCACCACGGCGCCGGTTGACCGCATGGCGGTCCGCACCTTCGTGTCGCCCTTCGATCCGCTGGTGGTGCGCGAGACCTTGCTGCGCGAGCGCTATCGCGGCGGGCAGAGCTTCTATGTCTGTCCGCGCGTCTCCGATCTGGCCGACGTAAAGGCGTTTCTCGATTCGGACGTGCCGGAGCTGAAGGTGGCGACCGCCCACGGCCAGATGGCGGCGGGTGAACTCGACGACATCATGAACGCCTTTTACGAGGGGCAATACGACGTGCTGCTGTCGACGACGATCGTCGAATCCGGTCTCGACATCCCGTCGGCCAACACGATGATCGTCCATCGGGCCGACATGTTCGGCCTGTCGCAGCTTTACCAGCTTCGCGGTCGTGTCGGCCGCTCCAAGGTGCGCGCCTACGCGTTGCTCACCATTCCGGCGAACAAGACGCCGACCAAGGGCGCCGACCGGCGGCTCAAAGTGCTGCAATCGCTCGATACGCTCGGCGCGGGCTTCCAGCTGGCCTCCCACGACCTCGACCAGCGCGGCGCCGGCAATCTGCTCGGCGACGAGCAGTCCGGCCACGTCAAGGAGGTTGGCTTCGAACTCTACCAGCAGATGCTGGAAGAGGCGGTCGCGGAGATGAAGGGCGAAGAGCTGGAGAGCGATGGCCAGTGGTCGCCGCAGATCGCGCTGGGCACCGCGGTGATGATCCCGGAGGGCTACGTGCCCGATCTGCAGCTTCGCATGACGCTCTACCGGCGGCTGGCGGACCTCTCCGACGCGCGCGAGATCGACGCCTTCGGCGCCGAGCTCATCGATCGCTTCGGGCCGTTACCGGCCGAAGTCGAACATCTCCTCAAGGTGGTGTTCATCAAGTCCCTGTGCCGCAAGGCCAATATCGAGAAGCTCGACGCCGGGCCGAAGGGCATCGTCATCACCTTCCGGGAGAAGACCTTCCCCAACCCCGGCGCGCTCGTCCGCTACATCGCCGAGCAGGGCGCGTCGGCGAAGATCCGCGCCGATCAGTCGGTCGTCCTCATCCGCGACTGGCCGACGGCGGACAAGCGGCTCAACGGCGCGGCGACGGTGGCGACCCAACTGGCGCGCTTCGCGGACGAGGTACAGAAAAAGGCTGCGTGACGGAAAGGCGGAAAGGGCCGTATCCCCCTGATGCCCCTTCCACAATTTGGCCGTCTGGGCGGGCGAAGGCGCACGGATGATCAAATATCGTCTCTCGCTTTCCCGGTCCGCCGTCAGGCAGCGTCTTTTCGCCGCGATCGCTGTGTCCCTTGCGATCGCTTCCAGCGCGCATGCCCAGGATGTCGAAGCTGACCAACGCATCGATGCCGATCTCGCAACGCTGGTCGCGATCGAGGACCGCTTGAACGCCGCTGACATTTGCCAGCCGCTCCAGTTCGATCTGCGCACGGTTTCATCGCTCGTCGGCTTGCCGATTCCCGCCTTCATTCCGATCGACACCAATCTCCGTTGGGACCAGAGCCGCCACCGGGTGACGCGTTTCGCATCGACGCCGACCGATGTCGTCCTGGATTTCCGGATGGGGTGCCAACCGAGCACCAATGGCGCGGTTCTCGACTATGTCGGCCTGTCGCCCGACAAGGTCCGGCTCGACGACGCAGTGTCCTGCAAGGGCGAGCGGATGGCGAACGGCGACCTCGATACGCTGGTCTGCACGGTGGAGGGCAAGGTCGGAAAGCTTCTCGCCAACACCATCATCGGCCTGTCCGACAAGGTCGGACGGCTCTTGCCGATGCAGTTGGCCGTAGTGGTTTCGGCCACCCTAGCACAGACGACAGTGCCGGATACCCGGACCGACGCGCCACCCGGTGCCAGCGACCCGGTCGATACCGGCGTGTCGCCGGACGCCGATACCGCGAAGCAGACGCCGACGGCGTCTCAAACGTCAGGCCAAGAGCCATGGCGGCCGCTCGTCGCCCCAGGGCGCGCTATTTTGCGTCCGGCGCCTTCCAGAACGTCGGCAGCTGATAGCCATAAAGCGGCGTCGTTTCGGGGTGCTCAATGAACTTCCAGCGGGCCAGCCACTGCTCCGGCAGGTGGAACAGCGGCACGACATAGTGGCCCGAAATCAGCACCCGGTCATAGGCGCGCACCGCGTCGACGAAGGCCTCGCGGCTACGTGCCGAGACGATCTCGTTAATCAGCTTGTCGAGGGCCGGGTCGGCGACGCCGGCGAAATTAAACGTTCCGTTGGCGTCCTTCGAGATCGATCCCCAGCGATAGACCTGCTCGGCGCCTGGCGACAGCGAGGCGCTGTAGGTCGCGATGATCATGTCGAAGTCGTAGGCTGACTTGCGCGCCTGATACTGGGCGTCGTCGACCTGCCGGATCGTCGTCTGGACGCCGATTCGGTCGAGGGTCCGCTTATAGGCGAGGCCGATCCGCTCCTGTTCCGGCGATTGCACCAGAATCTCGAACGACAGCGGCTTGCCGTCGGGACTGACGAGCGAGCGCCCCTCGAAGCGGTAGCCGGCTTCCTGGAAAGCCTTGGCCGCCGCCTGCAGCACCTTGCGATCGCTGCCGCTGCCATCGGTCGCCGGGGGCGCATAGGTCCCATCCATGACATCCGGATCAATCTGATTGGCATAGTCCGCAAGCAGCGCCTTTTCGGCCTCGGATGCCGGATTGCCGGCACTGGACAGCTCGGAATTCTGGAAGAAGCTCCCCGTCCGTTTGTAGGCGTCGTAATAAAGATTGCGGTTGGCCCATTCGAAGTCGAACAGCATCGACAGCGCCTTCCGGACCGCTCGATCCTCGAAAACCGGCCGGCGGGTGTTGAACACGAAGGCGAGCATGTTCGACGGTGCGCCGGAGGTGAAGGTCTCCTTGACGACGTCGCCGTTCGTCACCGCGGGAAAATCATAGGCCGTGCGCCAATGGTTCGGATCGCCCTCGATATAGACGTAGGACAGCCCCTTCTTGAACGCCTCGAACTGGGCGTTGGAATCGCGAAAATACTCGATGACGATGGTGTCGTAGTTGTCGACGCCTTGCTTGATGGGCAGGTCGCGGCCCCAATAATCCGGGTTCTTCTTGTAGGTGATGCGCTGGCCGGGCTCGACCTTGTCGATCAGATACGGCCCCGAGCCGGTCACCGGCTCCAATGTCGTCCGCTCAAACGTGTCGCGATCGAAGGCGTGCTCGGGAAGCACCGGCAGCCCTGAAATGAGGAGAGGAGTTTCGCGGTCGGCGGTCGCGTCGAAGGTGAAGCGAACGCCGTTTGCGCCAGCCTTCTCGATCTTGACCGCCGGCCGCAGCCAGTTGGCGTACATCGGCCGGCCATGCTCGCGCAGCATCTCGACCGTGAACAGCACGTCCTCCGGCCGGACGGGCTCGCCATCGGAAAATTTCGCCGCCGGATTGAGCTGGAATTCCACGAAGCTGCGCTCGGCGTCGGTCTCGACGGTTTCGGCAAGCAGCCCGTACATGGTGAAGGGTTCGTCCGCCGAGCGCTGCATCATAGGCTCGAAGACCAGATTGCCGAATTCCTTGTCGAACCAGATGCCCCGCGCCGTGGTCAGCGCGCCGCGCACGATCACCGGGTTGAGATTGTCGAAGGCCCCGAAGACGCCGTAACGCATCGTGCCGCCCTGCGGCGCGTCCGGGTTCACAAAGGGCAGACGCTCGAAATTCGCGAGCAGGGCCGGCTCACCCTGCATGGCGATCGCATGCTGAGGCTCGGCCGTACCGGGCACGGTGAACGCCGCGAGAAGAGCCACGACGACAGGCGCCAGGAAGCTCGCGCGGCGCTTGGCTGAAAAAAGGATCTGCATGCGGATGGACGAGCTCCCGATGGTTGTCTGCGTTTCGCGATTCTAACGGCAAAGCCCTGTCTTGCCTACCGCGACAACGGCGGGCGCAGCGCAACCGAGGCCTTCAAACGGCCGCATTTGCGAAACAGGGCGTGGGCCGCTAAGGAACACTGTTTCCCGATTTTGTTTATGCCGAGAGGATTTGAGGCCTGTGACGCACCGTTTGTCGAACGCTTCCACCACGATGCTCGCCGCCGGGCTGGTCGGACTTGCGACGCTTGCCGTCGGCGTTTCAGGGGCGATCGCCCAGGACGCCAAGCCCGCCGCCGGCCAAGCGCGGGCTGCCAACCCCGCACAAGCCCAGGCGATTCCCGCCGAATGGTTCAAGGTCTGCTCGACCCAGGGTGAAAACGAAATCTGCAACACCCAATACACGATGATCGCCGATACGCGGCAGTTGATCACCGCGGTCAACCTGATCAACGTCAAGGGCAAGGTGAACCAGAAGGTCATCCAGGCCGTGGTCCCGACCGGACGGGTCATTCCCGCTGGCGTTCAGATGAAGGTCGACGACGAAAAGCCGCAGACCCTGAACTACTCGGTCTGCTTCGCCGACCGCTGCATCGCCGAGGCTGAACTGACCGACGCCCTGGTCGCTTCGATGAAACGCGGCAAGCAGATGACGGTGACGTCGATCAACTTCCAGCGCCAGGCCAATCCGATCCCGATCAGCCTGTCCGGATTCACCCAGGCCTTCGACGGGGCTCCCAAGGCTGAGCCGGAGCTGGCCCAGCGCCAGAAGGAGCTGAACGAGGCCTTGCAGAAGCAAGCCGACGAGCGGCGCAAGAAGTTCGAGGATGCCCAGAAGGCGGCCAAGGACAACACCGGCGAGGCCAAGCCCGCCGCGCAATAAGCAAGGCCTGGCTCGGCGGGACCATTTTCCGAAGGATCAAACGGCGGCGTCAGCCGCCGTTTGCTTGTCCGCGCGCGGCACGCCGTCTCGCGACTGCGGCAGGTTCAATTGCGGTGGGCACCTTTCAGTTGGTACGAACCATCGATGGGGCCATCGAAGATCTCGCCGATCTGGGGATGGCGAACCGGGACCCCGGTCTCGTCGGGCAGGAGGTTTTGCTCCGAGACATAGGCGATATATTCGCTCTCCGCGTTCTCGGCGAAGAGATGATAGAATGGCTGGTCCTTGCGCGGACGCACGTCCTCTGGGATCGAGTTATACCATTCTTCGGTGTTATCGAACTCTGGATCCACGTCGAAAATGACACCGCGGAACGGATACATGCGATGGCAGACGACTTGTCCAATGAAGAAGCGGGCAGTTTGCATCAAATTCACGACTCCCTTAAGGGACCGGCAATAGCCAATCTCGAAGCGACAACGCAAGCGCGTCTGTCGCCGCCGCCGACGAACCGCACACCGATGACGCGTTTCCTCACGCTCCGGACTGCCCGTTGATCGCGATCGTCGGCCTGATCTCGCCGTTCTTCGGCCTGATCGCGCTCGGATTCGCCACCGGTCGGATCGTCCGCCATCCGGTCGACGGGCTCGCCTGGCTCAATGTCTTCATCATCTATATCGCGCTGCCGGCGCTGTTCTTCCAGCTTTTGTCGAAAACCCCGGTCGAAAAGCTCGCCAGCGGCGGCTTTATCGTCGCGACGACGCTGGCAACTTTCGTCATCTTCGCCCTGGGCTTCGCGGTGGCGTTGGCGAGAACGCGGGGCGACATTCCCGTTGCGACGATTCAGGGGCTCGCCGGAGCCTACGGCAATATCGGCTATATGGGTCCGGGACTGGCCCTTGTCGCCATCGGCCCGGAAGCCGCGGTTCCGGTGGCGCTGATCTTTTGTTTCGACAACACCCTGCATTTCACCATGGCGCCGCTGATGATGGCGCTGGGCGGCGATCGCAAGGGATCACCGGCGAAGATCGCGCTCGGCGTAGTGGTCAAGATCGTCACACATCCGTTCATCATCGCGACCGCCCTCGGGGTCGCCGCCGCCATCGTCGGGGCCACGCCGCCGGAGCCTGTGGACCGCTTCCTCCAGCTTCTCGCCAACGCGGCGGCGCCCTGCGCGCTATTCGCGATGGGGGTGACGCTGGCGCTGCGGCCATTGAAACGGGTGCCGGTGGAACTTGGCTATATCGTGCCGATCAAGCTCGTGCTGCATCCGCTTGCCGTGTGGCTGCTGCTGGGATTGTTCGGCAACTTCAATCCGGTCTGGGTGAAGAGCGCGATCCTGCTCGCCAGCCTGCCGACGGCGACCAACGTCTTCGTCATCGCGCAGCAATACGGCGTGTGGGTGGAGCGCGCCTCGGCCTCGGTCCTGGTGACGACGGTGTTCTCCGTCGCCTCGGTCACGCTGTTGCTCTTCCTGATTTCCTCAGGGATCGTTCCGGCCGATCCCTTCGCGTAGTGATCGGGAAACTCCGGCGAGGCCCGCGCCGGGCGACAAACCCTCCCGCATGGCGAACTGGCGCAGAAGCGGAACGCTCCGCATAGCGGCCAACCCGGCGGTCCGCGCGAGCTGCGTGGGCAGGAAGTCGGCGAGAAGCGAGCGGTTGAGAAGATCGACCCCGACGGTGCGCGAGCGGACGTCGGCCCGGCGGGCCGCTTCGTAACGCGACAGCGCCCCTCGCTGACCGGGATCATCGCGGCTTTCGGTGGCGAAACGGACGATCGCCTCGCAATCCCTCAAGCCGAGATTGAGCCCTTGCGCCCCGATCGGCGGAAACGCATGGCCCGCTTCTCCGACGAGAGCGAGGCGTTCGCCGGTCATCCGGTCGACCGATGCCCCGGACAGCGGAAAGCGCTGGATGGGCTCCTCGATTTCGACCGAACCGAGAATCGAATGCATCTTGTCCTCGACCATGCGCGCGAGCCGGTCCGGCTTCAGGTCGACATAGAGTTCTGCCAGCTCGGGCTCCTCGACCCACACGAGGGATGAACGCCGGCCGGGCAGCGGCACCTGCGTGAACGGGCCGGCCCGCGTATGGAATTCCGTCGAGACGGAATGATGATCGATGCGATGGCGAAAGTTGAAGACGATGGCGCTCTGCGGATAGGTCCATTGCCGGACGCCGATTCCGGCCGCCTCGCGCATTGGCGAGCGGCGCCCGTCGGCGGCCACGACCAGCTCGACGCAATAGGACCCCCCATCCTCGAGCGTCACCACGGCCCGGTCGCCTTCGATCGTGAAGCCCCGTGCTGCCGTCTCCCGAACCTCCAACTCCGTCGCCTCCGCGACGCCCTCGCTGAGCGCCGCCTGGAGATCGGCGTTGAGAACATTGTAGCCGAATGAGGCCAGGCCGATTTCGCTGGCGCGGAACTCCACGACCGGCGCGCGAAACAGGCGCTTGGTGTCGTCGATGAGCCGCATCACCGCCAAGGGCGCCGCTTTTGCGCCGAGCCGATCCATTACGCCCAGACTGGACAAAAAGGCGACAGAATCGCCCAAAAGCGCGGTGCTGCGCCCATCCGGCGTCGACTTCGGCGCGATCAGCACGGTGTCGAAGCCGGCGGCGGCAAAAGCCAGCGCGGTGGCGGTTCCCGCCAATCCGCCTCCGACGACGGCGATCTCTCTACGCTCTGTGGCCACTTGCACAATCTCCCGCCGTTTATCCGGTGAAATGGTCGGAAACCGCGAGCGGTGTCGCTCGTTTCGCTTGGAATCCCGACATACGCCGGTTACAGCGGATGGCAATGGTCGTTGGCCGAGGGGCGGCGAAAAGCGACAGCGCAGCGTGGGGATTTATGGCAGACGAAGTCACCGCCTTCGATAAATGGCGCGCCTTCGGCGTGCATCTTTTGACCGCCAGCGGTGCCTTCCTCGCGTTCATGTCGGTCATTGCGGCGGCGGAGCAGCGCTGGGTAGCGATGTTCGGTTGGTTGGGCTTCGCGCTGTTCGTCGACGGGATCGATGGACCGCTGGCCCGGCGGATCGAGATCAAGCGGGTGCTACCCAATTGGTCGGGGGATCTCCTTGATTCGATTATCGACTATGCGACCTTCGTCATGATCCCCGCCGTCGCTCTCTATCTATCGGGCATGATCGGCCGGCCATGGTCGTTCGTCGCCGCGGCGCTGATCGTCATCTCCAGCGCGATCTATTATGCGGACCTCCGCATGAAGACGAAGGACAATTTCTTTCGCGGATTTCCGGTCGCCTGGAACATGGTCGTCTTCACGTTTTTCGCCATTCAGCCGAACGAGTGGACCGCATTCGCGTTCGTGGTCTTCTGCTCCGCGGCAACTTTCCTGCCAATCAAATTCCTGCATCCGGTGCGCGTCGAGCGGTTGCGTGGCGTCAATCTCGGCGTCTTCGCGATCTGGTCCGTTCTGGGGCTCGCCGCGCTGTTTTCCGACTTCGCGCCGCTGTGGTGGATCAAATGGGGACTTGTCGCCTCCGGCCTCTATCTGTTCGCCATCGGCGGCGTCCTCCAGATGGTCGACCGCCTGCGGGGCGTTTCGCACGATTAGCGCGGAATGAGGAAAAGTGGGAACCGGTTTTCCACCCGCATTCCGCGCTGAGTTTATGGACTCGATGACGACGAAACCGGATCGAAGGTTTCGATTTCATCGTGATCTGGGAATAACGGGAGTGAAGCATGAGCAAGGCAATTGTCGTTCACGAAGTGGGTGGCCCGGAGGTCCTGAAGTGGGAGGATCACGATCCGGGTCGGCCGGGTCCCGGCCAGATTCTGGTCGATCAGAAGGCGGCCGGCCTCAACTTCATCGACGTCTATTTCCGCACCGGGGTCTACAAGTCACCGACGATGCCCTTCGTTCTCGGCAAGGAGGGTGCGGGCGTCGTCTCCGAAGTCGGGGAGGGGGTCGACCGCTTCCAGGTGGGTGACCGCGTCGCCTATAACGGCGTCACCGGCAGCTATGCCGAACGGCTCGTGACCGAGGCGGACAAGGCCGTGAAGCTGCCCGACTCGATCGACTTCAAGACCGCCGCGGCGATCATGCTGAAGGGCATGACGGCGGAATATCTTCTGCGGCGGACCTTCAAGGTAGGGCCGGACACGGTCCTTCTGTTCCACGCCGCAGCCGGCGGTGTCGGCCTGATCGCCGGACAATGGGCCAAGCATCTCGGCGCGACCGTGATCGGAACAGCCGGCACGCCGGAAAAGTGCAAGCTGGCCCGCGAGAACGGCTGCGACCATGTGATCAACTACCGCGAGGAGGATTTCGTCGAACGAGTGAGGGAGATCACCGACGGACGCAAATGCGACGTCGTCTACGATTCGGTCGGCAAGGACACCTTTCCGGGAAGCCTCGATTGCCTGAAGAATCGCGGCCTGTGGGTCGCCTTCGGCCAGTCCTCCGGCAAACTGCCAGATATCGACCTCGGCATTCTCAACCAGAAGGGATCGCTCTACGCGACCCGACCGAGCCTGTTCGGCTACAACACCAATCGCGAGGAACTCGACGCCTCGGCCAAGGCGCTGTTCGACGTCATCGAATCGGGCGTGGTAAAGATCACCATCGGCCAGACCTATCCGGTGTCCGAGGCGGCCCAGGCGCACCGCGATCTCGAAGGGCGAAAGACGACCGGCGCGACCGTCTTGACGATCTAGCTGTTTGCTTCCGGACCGAGGACGCCGTCGCGTGGGAATTGCGGCGGCGCCACTTCGGTGCAAACGCCTTGCATACGACGCAACGGGGGCCGCCAGGACTGACCATACGCGCGCTGGAGCGATCCGATGTTCGACCTCATCGTCACCAACGCCAATTTGCCCGATGGCCGCACCGGGATCGACATCGCGGTCCGCGACGGCCGGATCGCCGCCGTCGAACGCGGCATCGGTGCCGAAGCCGCCGCGACGATCGACGCCTCCAATCGTTTGGTCTCGCCGCCCTTCGTCGATCCGCATTTCCACATGGACGCCACACTGTCGCTGGGTCTCCCCCGGATGAACCAGTCCGGAACGCTGCTGGAGGGCATCGCGCTGTGGAGCGAGTTGAAGCCGCTCCTGACCCGCGAGGCTCTGGTCGAGCGAGCGCTGCGCTACTGCGATCTCGCCGTCGCGCAAGGCCTGCTCGCCATCCGCAGCCATGTCGACGTCAGCGACCCGCGTCTCGTCACTGTCGAAGCGCTGCTCGAGGTCAGGGACCGGGTCAAACCTTATCTCGACCTGCAACTCGTGGCGTTTCCGCAGGATGGCTATCTGCGCGCGCCCGGCGCCGCCGACGCGCTCGCCCGCGCTCTGGACATGGGCGTCGATATCGTCGGCGGCATTCCGCATTTCGAGCGAACGATGGCGGAGGGGGCCGCCTCGGTCGCGGCGCTCTGCCGGATCGCCGCCGAGCGGGGCCTTCCCGTCGACATGCATTGCGACGAATCCGACGACCCCCTGTCCCGCCATGTCGAGACCCTGGCGGCTGAAACTATCCGGCACGGGCTTCAGGGCCGGGTCGCCGGCTCTCACCTCACCTCCATGCATTCGATGGACAATTATTACGTCTCGAAGCTGATCCCCTTGATCCACGAAGCTGGAATGCATGTCATCCCGAACCCGCTGATCAACATCACGTTGCAGGGCCGCCATGACAGCTATCCCAAGCGCCGTGGCATGACCCGCGTGCCGGAACTGATGGCCGCCGGGATCAACGTCGCCTTCGGCCACGACTGCGTGATGGACCCCTGGTACGCGCTCGGCTCCGGCGACATGCTCGAGGTCGCGCACATGGCCATCCACGTTGGCCAGATGACCTCGCGCGAGGCGATGCGCGCCTGCTTCGACGCGGTCACCGTCAATTCCGCTCGGGTCATGGGGCTCGACGGTTATGGCCTCGCTGTCGGCAACCACGCCGATTTCCTCGTCCTGCAGGCGGCGGACCCGATCGAGGCCATCCGCCTCAAGGCGCATCGACTGGCGGTGGTGCGAAGAGGGCGGATACTCGCCCGATCGGAACCACGGGTGAGCCGATTGTTCCTCGACGGCCGCGATGCGATTGTCGATGCCGCCGCCTACGCGCCGCAAGCCGGACGCGATTCCGATTGATCACTTGATAAGCGACGATCGAAGCCGGGCAGATAGGCATGGCGGGTCGGCACTACGTCCGTTGCGATGAGTCCCGACCGTGGGGAGGTGGCACGCCGAAGTCCGGACTTGCAAAGAGATAGTTTAACTATAAAATATCTTGTGCGACGACCCGTTCGACCCGACAGGAGAGAGCCCATGCGTATCACCGTGATCGGTGGCGGTCCTGGCGGCCTCTATTTCGCCCTCCTGACCAAGAAGCGGCAGCCGGACTGGTCGGTCGAAATCTATGAGCAGAACCGCGCCGACGACACGTTTGGCTTCGGTGTCGTGTTCTCCGACGAGACGCTGCACGAGTTCCTGTCGCGCGACCGTAAATCCTTCGACCGCATCCGCACTGAATTCGCCTATTGGGACGACGTCGCAATCCACAAGCAGGGCACCGAGATGCGCTGCGCCGGCAACGGCTTTGCCGGCATCTCACGGATGAAGCTTCTCGCCATTTTGCAGCAGCGCTGCCGGGAGGAGGGGGTGGACCTGCACTTTTCCGCGGCGGTCCGACCGGAGGAGATCGCCACCCGCTTCACCGATTCCGACATCGTCGTCGCCGCCGATGGCGTGAACTCGCGCATTCGCGAGCATTTTCGTGAGGCCTTCCAGCCCGAGGTGACGATCAAGTCGAACCGCTTCTGCTGGATGGGCTCGACCCGGCCGATGGACGAGTTCAACTATTTCTTCCGCGAAACCGAGCACGGCATCGTCTGCGCCCATTGCTACCAGTACGAGCCGGGTCGCTCGACCTGGGTGTTCGAGATGGATGAGGCCTGCTTTCAGGGCCTCGGCTTCTCGGAGACCGACGAGGAGGATTCACGCGCCAGGCTCGAAGCGCTGTACGAGGAAGAGCTGGAGGGGCACGGTCTGCTGCTCAACCGCTCGCAATGGCGCCGGTTTCCCCGCATTTTTTGCCATCGCTGGTCGCACGGGAACATCGTGCTTCTGGGCGATGCCAAGGCCTCGGTGCATTTTTCCATCGGCTCGGGCACCAAGCTCGCCATGGAATGCGCGATCTCGCTATCCGACGCGGTCGTCGAACACGGCGAGACGAGCGTCGAAGACGCCTTTGCAGCCTATGACGCGGAGCGGCGCACGCCCTGCCAGATCATCCAGCACAATGCCGACGTCTCGCTGGCCTGGTTCGAGCATATGAACCGGTCCTGGGACATGAGTCCGGAACAGTTTTCGATGGTCGTCATGTGCCGGGCGAAGTCGATCACCTACGACAATCTGGTCGTTCGTGATCCGGCCTATGTGGAGAAGGTCGACACCGCCTATTACGAACAGCTTTATCGCGAGACCGGTGACGATTACCGCGAAAGCCGGCCGACGCCCATGTTCACCAAATTCCGGCTTCGCGACATGGAGGTTCAGAACCGCGTGGTGATGTCGCCGATGGCGCAATATTCGGCCGACGCCAATGGCAATCCGACCGACTGGCACTTCGTCCACTACACCTCGCACGCGCTCGGCGCGCCGGGCCTTGTCTTTACCGAGATGACCTGTCCGTCGGCCGACGCGCGGATTACCCCGGGCTGCACCGGACTGTGGACCGATCGCCACGAGGCCGAGTGGAAGCGGATCGTCGACTTTGTCCACGCCAACACCACGACCAAGATGGTGATGCAGCTCGGCCATGCCGGTCGCAAGGGCTCGACCCAGCTCGGCTGGGAGAAGATGGACCGGCCGCTGGCGGACGCGGCGAAGAACTGGCAAATCTATTCGGCCTCGCCGATTCCCTATTTCGAGGGTGTCAGCCAGGTTCCGGCGGAACTCGACCGCGCCACAATGGACCGGATTAGGGACGATTTCGTCCAGGCGACGGAGCGGGCGGAGCGGGCCGGCTTCGACATGGTCGAGCTTCATTGCGCCCATGGCTACCTGCTCGCCTCATTCCTCTCGCCGCTGACCAACACGCGCGACGATGAATATGGCGGTGCGATCGAGAACCGGCTGCGCTATCCGCTGGAGGTGTTCGAGGCGATGCGCGCAGTCTGGCCGGCGGAAAAGCCGATGTCGGTGCGCATTTCCGCGACCGACTGGCAGGAAGGGGGTATCGACGAAGGCGACAGCGTCGCGATCTCCAAAGCCTTCGCCGAGGTCGGCTGCGACCTCATCGACGTTTCAGCCGGGCAGACGGTCGCCGACCAGACTCCGATCTATGGCCGGATGTTCCAGGTGCAGTTCGCCGAGGCGATCCGCAACGTGCCGAAGCTGGCGGTGATGGCCGTCGGGGCGATCACCGAGCCCGCGCAGGTCAACACCATCCTGCACACGCGCCGCGCCGACCTCGTCGCGCTCGGCCGGCCGCATCTATGGAACCCGTATTTCACCCGCGAGGCCGCCGCCTGGTACGACGCGCGCAACCAGCACTGGCCGAAGCAGTATCTTGCCGGACGTGACCAGGCGCATCGCGAACTGGCGAAAAAGCGCGAGCAGGACATTGAAACCCGGCGCAAGGCGAGGCCACGACCGCATGATTCCGGCGATGGTCAGTCGCCTCCGGATCGGCGCGAGGCGGCGGAGTAGGGGGCGGGCCGCGCGATCGACTTCAGCCGAACGCCTTGAAGGCGACCAGCGTAAACGTGTCGGCGACGCCCTCGGTCACCTGGAGACGCTCGGTGACGAAGTGGCCGATGTCCTGGTCATCGCTGAGATAGAATTTGGCGATCAGGTCGTAATGGCCGGACGTGGAGAACACCTCCGAAATTTCCTCGATGTCCTGGATGAGGCTGTCGGCGACTTTGTAGGCCATGCCGGGCTGGCATTTGAACTGGACGAAGATCGGTTTCATGAAGGCTCCTGCCGGGGCGGGCGGCGGTGGTTCGTTTGTCTGGATACGACGGTTTCAGGAGTTCGGGGCACCCGTCAAGATCGCGACGAGTTCGCTCGCCGGATCACGGAGTTCGTCGATGACATCGAAATGATGCTTTCCCGGCCGTTCGACTGCTCGCGTCAGCACGCCGAAACCATGCCAGACATTGGCGAGCAGCGCGTTCTGACGGCGAAATTCGCCCAGTTCGGCGCCACCGACGAGACAGGTGATATCGATATTCGCACGCGGCTCGAGAAGCGCCGGGCTCTCGGCGCGCGCCTCGGCGAGGTCGAACTGGAGGATGTCGTGCATGCCGGTCGCGAGCAGCGGGCGAAGGTCGTGAACGCCGCTGATCGAAACCGTCCGGTCGATGCGGTCTGCCGTGGCACGCGCGATCGGCGCGTCGGTGCAGAGCATGCGCGAGACGAGATGGCCGCCCGCCGAGTGACCGGAGAGGCGGATCGGCCCACGAACTTCGTCGGCAACGTGGTCGAGGAACGCGCCGATTTCTCGCGTGATCGCGCGGATGGTCGCGTCGGGGCAGAGCGTATAGCTCGGCATTGCGACCGCATGACCGCGCTGCAGCGCCCCTTCGGCCAGATGCGACCAGAGCGATTTGTCGAAGGCTTTCCAGTAGCCGCCATGGACGAAGACGACGAGACCGAGCGGAGCCCCGTCCGGGAAAAACAGATCGTATCGGTTGCGGGGCGCTGGGCCATAGGCGCGATCGAGCCGGGCTCGTCCGGCCGAGGCGAGATGCTCCCGGAAGGCCGTGGCCGCAGCCGCCCATCGCGGCGGATAGGACTGCGATCCGGCGATCGCGGCACTGTTGGCATAGGCTGCGTCGAAGTCGGTCAGAGGGGCGGCATCCTGCCGCCAGGAAGATTGCACCATGGCGCGTCGCGATCCCGATCAGTCCGGCACGATGGCGGTGGCTTCGATCTCGACCAGCGCCTTCGGCTCGACCAGATCGGAGACCTCGACCAGCGCCATCGCCGGGAAGTGGCGCCCCATGATCCGGCGATAGACGGGGCCGAGTTCGGCCAGCGAAGCGCGGTAGGTGGCAATGCTCCTGACATACCATGTCAGCCGGGCGATGTGCTCAGGTCCGCCACCAGCTTCCGCCACAACGGCGAGCACGTTCTTCAGCGTCTGTTCGACCTGGGCGACGAAGCTCTCGGGGAATTTCTCGCTCTCGTCCCAGCCGATCAGCCCGCCGGTCAGGACCATGTTGCCCCGTCCCATCACGCCGTTGGCATAGCCTTTTGGTGTCGGCCAACCCGCCGGTTGCAAAGCGGTGAGGCTGCCCTTGGCGGTCGGGCGATCGGATGTCGCGGCTTCACCGACGATCGGACGGGTTAGATTCACGCCATTTCTCCCTGGCTGGCTTCCCGTTCCGCCTGCTGGCGCAGTGCGAAGCGTTGCAGTTTGCCCGATTCGGTCTTTGGCAGCGCCTCGACGAAGACGATCGATCGGGGATATTTATAGGGCGCCAGGTCCTGTTTCACATGGTCCTGCAGCGCCTTGGCCAAGGCCGCATCCCCGGCTTGGCCGTCCGCCAGCAGCACATAGGCTTTCACGATACAGCCGCGATCCGCGTCCGGGGAGCCGACGACCCCGGCTTCCGCGACGGCCGGATGGGCGAGGAGCGAGGCTTCGACCTCCGGTCCGGCGATGTTGTAACCCGAGGAGACGATCATGTCGTCGTTGCGCGCCTTGAACCAGAAATAGCCGTCCGCATCCTCGACATAGGTGTCGCCGGTAATGTTCCAGCCGCTTTGGACATACGCCGCCTGACGGTTGTCGGCGAGGTAGCGGCAGCCGATCGGACCGCGCATGGCGAGGTGTCCGGGCGTGCCGGTCGGGCAGCGCTTGCCGTCTGCGTCGATCACCCGCGCTTCGTAGCCCGATACCGGTCGGCCGGTGGCGCCCGGCCGGATCTCGTCTTCGCGCGCGGCAATGAAGATATGCAGCATCTCGGTCGCGCCGATCCCGTCCATCAGCTTGAGGCCGGTCGCCTCAAGCCAAGCCTCATAGGTTGGAGGCGGCAATGTCTCCCCAGCCGAGACGCATTTGCGTAAGGAAGAGAGATCGAACTCGTCGCTCTTGGCCGCGATGGCGCGATAGGCTGTGGGCGCAGTGAAGCAGATGGTCGCGCGATAATCGCCGATCGCCTTGGCGAGATCCGGCGGTGCGGCCTTTTCGATCAGCACGGCCGCCGCACCGATCCGGAACGGGAACAGGACAAGGCCGCCGAGGCCGAAGGTGAAGGCGAGCGGTGGAGAGCCGATGAAGACGTCGTCCGCATTCGCCCGCAGCACGTCTTTCGCATAGCAGTCGCAGATGACGAGAAGGTCCCGGTGATAGTGGATCGTCGCCTTGGGAAGGCCTGTGGTTCCGGATGTGAAGCCGAGAAGGCAGGGATCGCCCGCCCGTGTCGCCGGCGGGTCGAATCGGTCGGAGACGTTTTCGAGCAGGTCTCCCAACTCTCCGCCGGCGGTCCCGGACCACGTCACGACGCGGTCGAGCACAGGCGACGCTGCGGCGGCCTTCGCCATCTCGTCGACGAGCGACGCATCGCAGAAAGCCAAGCCGATCTCGGCCTTGCCGATAATCTTGACGAGTTCCTTTGCCCGCAAGAGCGGCATCGTCGCAACGACCACACCGCCGGCCTTGATGACCGCCATATACAGCGCCACCAGCGTCGGATTGTTGGCCGAGCGCAGCAGCACCCGGTTGCCGGGGACGAGGCCAAGCTTACCGACCAGCACATTGGCCATCCGATCGATCAACCGGGCAAGTTCGGCATAGGTCCAGGACACGTCCGGGCCAATCACCGCGATGCGCTCACCGCGACCCTCGGCAACGTGGCGGTCGACGAGTTCGACCGTGGCGTTCAGTTGCGCCGGGTAGCCGAGCCGGTCGAGATTGATGAAGTCCGGCATCAGGTGAGCCGGCGGCAAATTATCGAGGACGAAGGTGTCGACGTGGCACGTGTCGGTCATGGCGTCTCCTCAAGCAACTTGCGACAGGAGTTGGCGGGCGATGATGAGTTTCTGGACCTCCGTGGCGCCTTCGTAGATTCGCAGCGCGCGGATCTCGCGATAGAGCGTCTCGGGAACCGAGCCGGAACGCACCCCTTCGGCGCCGTGGATCTGCACGGCACGGTCGATGACCTCCTGGGCGTTTTCGGTCGCCACCATCTTGGCCATCGCGGCTTCGCGCGTGATCCGCGGCGCGCCGGCGTCGCGGGTCCAGGCGGCGCGGTAAACGAGGAGGGCGGAGGTATCGATGGCCGTCGCCATTTCCGCCAACGCGGTTTGGGTGAGCGGCAGATCGGCAAGCGGTCCGCCGAAAAGCTGGCGGCTGCGCGCCCGATCCAGTGTAACGTCGAGGGCGCGGCGAGCAAAGCCGAGCGCGGCGGCGCCGACGGTGGAGCGGAACACATCGAGCGTCGCCATGGCGATCTTGAAGCCGTCACCGCCATTGCCGATGCGGTTCGTCGTTGGGATACAGCAGTCGTCGAATGTCAGGCGTGCCAGCGGATGCGGCGCGATGGTCTCTAGCCGCTCGGCGATCACGAGGCCCGGCGTGTCGGCCGGCACGAAAAACGCCGACAGCCCCTTCGCGCCTGGCGCTTCGCCGGTCCGCGCGAAGACCACGTAATGATCGGCGATGCCGCCATTGGAAATCCAGATCTTCTCGCCATCGAGCCGGAGCATGTCGTTGCCGGCGGGCGTGGCCTTCAGCGCAATCTGGGCGACGTCCGACCCCGCCTCGGGCTCGGTCAGGGCGAAGGCGGCAATGGTCTCGCCGGCGCGCACGCCCGGAAGAATCCGCCGCTTCAGCTCGTCGGACCCGGAGAGGGTCAGGGCCCCGGTGCCGAGCCCCTGCATGGCGAAGGCGAAATCGGCCAGGCCGTCGTGACGCGCGAAAGTCTCGCGCAGGATGCACAGGCTGCGGACGTCGAACCGCTCGTCCTCGGGCGCGGCATGAGCGAGGAAACCAGCCGCGCCCATCGCCTCGACCAGCCGGCGGCAACTGCCGTCTATGTCGTGATGATCGGCGAGAGCGGGCACGTTGTCTGCGGCCCAGCGCTCGGCTTCGTCCGCCAGCCGGCGGTGGCGCTCTTCGAAGAATGGCCAGGCGAGGAAGCTCTTGTCCGCCATCGTCTCAGTTTCCCTCGAAGACCGGCTGACGCTTTTCGGCGAAGGCCTCGAAGGCCCGGCGGAAGTCGCCGGTCTTCATGCACAGCGCCTGGGCGATCGCCTCCGCGTCGATGGCCTCGTCGACGCCCATCGCCCATTCCATCTGCAGCATCCGCTTGGTGACCGAATTGGCGTAGGTGGGCCCTTCGCTCAGCGCCTTTGCCATCTCCATGGCGGCATCGAGCGCGCCACCCTTGTCGGTGAGGCGGTTGAAGAACCCCCAGCGCTCGCCCTCTGCGGCACTCATGAAGCGGCCGGTGTAGAGCAATTCCGAGGCGCGGCCCTGGCCGACGATGCGTGGCAGGATCGCGCAGGCGCCCATATCGCAGCCCGCAAGTCCGACGCGATTGAACAGGAAGGCGACCTTCGCGCCAGCCGCTCCGACCCGCATATCGGACGCCATGGCCATGATCGCGCCGGCGCCAGCGCAAACGCCCTCGACCGCGCTGATCACCGGTTGCGGACAGGCCCGCATCTCCTTGACCAGATCGCCGGTCATCGTCGTGAAGGCATGGAGCTGAGAGGCACTCATTTTGGTCAGCGGCTCGATGATCTCGAAAACGTCGCCGCCGCTGGAAAAATTGCCGCCGGCGCCGGTGAGCACGACGGCGGTCACCGTGTCGTCGAAGCGCAACGCGTGGAAGGTGTCGCGCAGCTCGGCGTAGCTCTCGAAGGTCAGCGGGTTTTTCCGCTCCGGCCGGTTCAACATCACGGTCGCGATCCCGCCATCGATCGATAATCGAAAATGCTCCGGCGCGAAATCGGCGAGCGGCGCGGCGATGGCGTTCTGGTACTTCATGACTTCTCTCCGCGGACGGTCGGCGTCCGTGCGCTATTGCTGGCCTTGCGCACGGAGGCCTTGAGATCGCCCAACTGGTTCCAGAGCGCCTCCTGCTCGGCCGGAGCAAGTTCCCCGAGCATCTCGGCGATCCAGTTGCCGTGCGCCTCCGCCATCGTCGCGAAAACCGATCGCCCCTTGGCTGTCAGGCGGACACGGACCGCACGGCGATCGATCTCGGAGACCTGACGTTCGATGAGATCTTCCTGGACGAGACGATCGACCAGCCCCGTCACATTGCCGTTGGAGACCATCATCCGGCGGGACAGCTCGCCCAAGAGAATGCCGTCCGGCGAACGCTCGAGCTGCGCCATCAAATCGAAGCGCGGAAGGGTGGTGTCGAACTCTTCGCGCAGCCGTTTGCGGATCTTGGCCTCGACCAAATTGGTGCAGGTCAGCAAGCGCAACCAGAGGCGCAATTCGGCGCGGTGGTGCTGCGGACTTTCGCGCACCTTGGATTCTGCATCGATAGGATCGACCGTCTCGCGTCGGGCGTTGCTCACAGCTCACCTCCCGCGACCGCGATCGCCTGTCCGGTGATTGCCGAGGCGCCGGCGCCAGCCAGCCAATGCACACAATCCGCCACCTCGTCGGGACGGATGAGTCGACCGAGAGGATTGGCGCTGGTGAATTCAGCGAGAAGGTCGGCGCGGAGGCGCCCGGTCTTCTGCTCCAGCCGATCGAGCGACCCCGACACGAGGTCGGTGTCCGTGTAGCCCGGACAGACGGCGTTGACGGTTATGCCCGTCGGCGCGAGTTCCAGCGCCAGCGCCCTGGTGAGCCCGACAACAGCGTGTTTGGCGGCGCAATAAGCCCCGACATAGGAATAGCCCTTGAGCCCGGCGGTCGAGGCAATCGTGACGATCCGGCCGAAGCCGCGCTCCTTCATGGCCGGTAGTACCGAGCGTATGGCGGTCAGCACCGGCTCGACATTCAGCGCCATCATCCGGCGTAGCTGGTCGACATCGAGCCGGGAGATCGGTGCGGTCTCGGCCCCGCCGGCGTTATTGACCAGGATGTTGATGGGGCCAGAGCGTGTGGCGGCGGTGTCGAGCGCCTCTTCCAAGGCGGTGGCATTGGTGACGTCCGCCGCGACCGCGGCCGCGGCTCCAAGTTCGGCGCGGACCTGTTCGGCGCCATCTTGAGAGCGTGCGAGCACTGTCACCGTATCACCAGAAGCGACAAAGCGCTCGGCGATCGCCCGCCCGATGCCGCGGGAGGCGCCGGTAACGAGGATATGTCGGGGCCGTCGTTCGATGGTCACGGGATCATCCTGCATCCGGAAACTATTTTAACATTAAACTAATAAATCGGACTTGCAATCGGCATCCTGCATGGCCCGTCCTGTCACGGGACAACACGTCTCAGGCGTTGGCGGCTCTGCGCTCCGCCTGACCGCCGGGTTGAGCGGCGAAGCCGGCTTTTCCCGCATAGCCGCTGACGATTGCCTGGCGTTCGGCGCGGCTCAGCACGGAATCGACCTGATCGAAGCCACCGGGCGCCAGCTTCTCGACTTCGTCGATGACCCGCTCGGGGCCGCCCTTGCGGTTGAGTCGCACCACCTCGGCGGTCGTCGGCAGCCGCTCTCGTTCGTATTCCCACAGGGCCTGGCAGGGGTGCTCGGCGCGGTGCAGGGCGTCGGCAAGGGAGCGGGCGTCGAGGATTGCCTGCGAGGCGCCATTGGAGCCGACCGGATACATCGGATGGGCCGCGTCGCCGAGTAGCGTAACCCGCCCGAAGGTCCAGCGGGGCAGGGGATCGCGGTCGCACATCGGATATTCGAAAGCCTGCGGCGTCGCCTCGACGAGCGCGGCGACATCGAAATCGGGAATGGTGAAGCGCTTGGCGTAGGGCAGCACCAGCGAGCGCAACGCCGGTCGCGACCAGCTTTCCTTCGGCGGCGGCGAGGTCTTGCCGTCGGCCATCTTGACGTTGACGACCCAGTTCATCAGCTGCTTGCCGTCGCCGAGTTCGGCGATGGGATAGAGCACGAATTTGGCGCCCATGCCGCCGCCGATCGCCATCGTCCGACCGTCGCCCCATGATGTCCACTCGGCCGCGCCGCGCCACATCAGGACGCCGTTCCAGCATGGTGCTCCCTCGTCAGGGTAGAAGTGACGCCGGCCGGCCGAATGGATGCCGTCGGCGCAAACGAGGATATCTCCCCGCACCGTCGTCCCGGCGTCGCCCTTCACCGCGTCGGTGAAATGCGCAGTCACGCCGCCTTCGTCCTGCATGAACCCGGAAAGGCTCAGCCCGGTCTTCACTGACTCCTGCCCGAGCCGCTCGATCACGGCGTCGTGGATGACCTTCTGCAGCCGTCCGCGATGGATCGAGAACTGCGGCACCGGATGGCCGGCGTCCGTGCCGCGCGGCTCGCGCCAGACCTCCTGGCCCTGGCGATTATAGTAGACCAGCTCGCGGGTGCGGATGCCGACCTTGTCGAGCGCCGGCAGCAGCCCGACCTCGGCGAGTTCCCGAATTGCATGGGGGAGGGTGTTGATGCCGACCCCCACTTCGCGAACCTCGGGAGATTGCTCGTAGACCTCGGCCCGAATGCCGCGCTTGTGCAGCATCAGCGCGGTGGTCAGACCGCCGATGCCGGCCCCGACGATGATCACTTTCATGGTCTGTCCTCCAGTCCTGGGGCCGTGTGGATCACTCGGCATCCGGCGGCGGCAGGAAATCCACCTCGTGCTTGGCGGAGATGGCGACGACCTCGGCCGGATCGGCCGCCGGCCCCAGATTGTGTAGCGCCCAGAAGAGATCGTAGAGCCGACGCGCCGGCGAAACCCAGAACAGACACTTCACGTCGGCACCGCTGCGATTGAAGATACCGTGCGGTATGCCGCGTGGCAGGCGGATCGTGTCACCCGGCTGGGCGAAGGTCTCCTGGCCGTCGAGGACCAGGTCCAACCGACCCTGAAACATGTAGATGAACTCGTCCTGGGTCGGATGGATGTGCGGCGGCACGAAGGTGCCGACGGGAAACGTCGCGTGCCAGGACAGCGAACTCTCGCAGTGGTGTTTCGGGATGTAGGTCTGGCCAAGGATGTTCCAGCGGATGCCGTCGATGCCTTCGTCGGCCTTGGTCACCCCGGCGGTCATGATCGTCATCGAATATCTCCCTTCGACGTTGCGAGTTGGTCAGTGTCAAACATGCAGAAACCGGTCCTTGATCTCCGGCGTCGACCTGAGTTCATCCGTCGTTCCGGTCCAGGCGACGCGGCCCTTCTCGATGACGACGTGTCGGTCAGCAAAACGGGCGAGCGCATCGACGTTCTTGTCGATGACGAGGATCGCCGCCCCGGCATCCTTGATGGCGGCGAGGCAGGTCCAGATCTCCTCGCGAATGAGCGGGGCGAGACCTTCGGTGGCCTCGTCGAGAACGACGAGGCGGGGATTGGTCATCAGCGCGCGGCCGATCGCCAGCATCTGCTGTTCGCCCCCGGACAGCTGGTTGCCCATATTGCGCCGGCGTTCCTGAAGGCGTGGGAACAGCCGGTAAATTTTGCTCAGCGTCCATTGGGCGGGCCCCGTGCCGGGGCGATGGGTAGCCACGAGGTTCTCTTCGACCGAGAGCGTCGGAAAGATCTGCCGGCCTTCCGGCACCAAACCAAGGCCGTGCTTGGCGATGACGTGGGGCGGGCGCCCGGTGACGTCGTCGCCGTCGATGAGAATTCGGCCGCCGCGCGGCTTCAAGAGCCCGAACAGGGATCTGACGGTCGTGGTCTTGCCCATGCCGTTGCGGCCGAGCAGCGTGACGACCTCGCCCGCAGCGACGGTGAGATCGATCCCGAACAGAATGCGGGAGTCGCCATAGCCGCTTTCGAGACCTTCTATCGCCAACATCAGGCGGCCTCCTCTTCGCCGAGGTAGGCACTGCGCACTTCGGGGTCCAGGCGCACCTCCTCCGGGGTGCCGGTGGCGATCAGCCGCCCATAGACGAGAACGCTCACCCGGTCGGCGAGAGCGAACACCGCCTCCATGTCGTGTTCGACGAGAACGACGGTGTGCGTGGACTTCAGCTCCCGCATCAGCGCGACGAGCACGGCGGATTCTTCGTGGCCCGTTCCCGCGAGCGGTTCGTCCAGCAGCAGCAATCGCGCCCCGGTGGCCAAGGCGATCGCGATCTCGAGTTGACGCTTTTCGCCGTGCGACAGGCTGCCGGCGCGGCGGTCCGCCCGGTCGTCCAGACGGACGCGTGCCAGCGCCGCCATCGCCTCGTCGTTGAGCCGGGTTTCGCGCGCCGCCGGCGTGAAGAAGCGGAAGCTCGAGCCCGACCGCGCCTGGACGGCCATCGCGGCGTTCTCCAAGACGGTGAAACCGTCGAGGATCGAGGTAATCTGGAATGACCGCGCAAGACCACGGTGCACCCGCTCGGCCATGCCGAGCCGGGTGATGTCCTCGCCGGCGAAGTGGACGGTGCCCGAATTGCTGCGGAGGTTTCCCGAGAGCTGATGGATCAGCGTCGTCTTGCCGGCCCCGTTCGGTCCGATGATTGCATGGAGTTCGCCGGGTGCGACATCGAGGCTGACATCATCGGTAACAGCGAGCGCACCATAGGATTTTCGGAGATTGCGGACATCGAGCAACGGCGTCGTCATGACCGCGCGCCCTCGGATAGACGGGAAACGAAACCGGCGATGCCGCCGCGGGTGAAGAGGACGAGGAGCACGAGGAGAATTCCGAGCCAGAGCTTCCAGTGTTCGGAAAACTGCGCCAGCCAATCCTCCAGCAGCAGAAACGCGATCGCCCCGGCGATCGCGCCGACGAGGGTTCCCATGCCGCCGAAGACGACCATGACGATCAGCTCGCCCGAGCGTTGCCACGTCATGTAGGCGGGGGAGACGAACTCGGCCTGATTGGCGAGGAAGACGCCAGCGACGCCGGCAATCGCACCCGCGATGACATAGGCGGTCAGTTGGTACGGGAACGGGGCAAAGCCGATCGCCTGCATGCGAAGCCGATTGTCGCGGGTTCCCCGCAGTACCCTGCCGAAGCGTGAGGCGACCAGCGCTCTCAGGCCGACAAAGGCGGCGACGAGGAAACCGAGCGCACCGTAGAAGAGGACGTGATCGCTCTCTAACAAGTCCGTACCGAACAGCGTCGAGCGGTTGGCGAGGGTGATGCCATCATCGCCGCCATAGGCCGACAGCGAGACCATGAAGAAATACGCCATTTGGCCGAAGGCGAGGGTGATCATGATGAAATAGACGCCCTTGGTCCGCAACGAGATCGCCCCGGTGATCAGGGCGAAGAGCGCTGAAACCAGGATAGCGGCGAGCGCCTGAAGCAAAATGTCCTCGATGCCGTTCGCCGCCAGGATCGCGACGGCATAGGCTCCGAGCCCGATGAAGGCCGCATGGCCGAAGGACACCATCGCGCCGTAGCCGAGTACGAGGTCGAGCGAGAGCGCTGCGATCGCGAAGATCGTCAGGCGGGTGGCAGTAACGAGCAGAAACGGATCGTCGAGGGCCCATGCCAGCAGCGGCAGGAGCCCGAGACCGGCGAAAATCACTGCGGCCGCGACACTGGAGCCGTGACGGCCGAGGAGCGGGCGACGAACGGCTCCGACGTCGATCTGCGAATTGGAGACAGCAGCGTCCGACAGGCCCGAGGTCATTGGACGGTCCCTTTGGTCGGAAACAGCCCGGAGGGCCTGAAGAACAAGACCGCCGCCATCAGGATGTAGATCAGCATCGGCGCCAGGGTTCGGCCGGTCTGCGAAGCGGCCGACGGGTCCATCAGGCTGCGCAACAGGATCGGCCCGAAGGTGCGGCCGAGCGTGTCGACCAGACCGACGAGGATGGCTGCTACGAAAGCGCCACGGACCGACCCGACGCCGCCAATGACAATGACGACGAAGGTCAGGATCAGGACGCTGTCGCCCATGCCGGGCTCGACGGAAAGGATCGGTGCGACCATGGCGCCGGCAAAGCCCGCCAGCATTGCCCCGAGGCCGAAGACGATCATGAACAGCCGGCCGATGTCGACGCCGAGCGCCGAGACCATCGGTCCGTTGGTGGCGCCGGCCCTGAGCAGCATGCCGATCCGCGTGTGATTGACCATCAGATAAAGGCCAAGGGCAGTGACGAGACCGGAGGCGATGATCGCAACCCGGAAGAACGGATAGCGCATGTTGCCGATGAGCGGCATCGAGCCAGAAAGGATATCGGGGATCGGCACGCTCATCGGTGCCGCGCCCCAGATCATCTTCACCCCCTCATTGAGGATCAGGATGAGCCCGAAAGTAGCGAGCACCTGATCGAGGTGATCGCGGTCGTAGAGTCGCCGAAAGATCAGGAATTCCAGAACGATGCCGAAGGCGAGCGTCGCCGGAAGAGCGAGGGCCAGCCCGAGGAAGAAGTCACCGGTGAAGGCGGTGAAGGTGGCAGCCAGATAGGCGCCGACCATGTACAGAACGCCGTGCGCCAGGTTGATCAGGTCCATGACACCGAAGATCAGTGTCAGCCCGGCGGCGACGAGGAACAAGAGGATGCCGAGTTGGATCCCGTTCAGCGCCTGGAGAAGAAAGAGGTTGAACATCCGTGCCCTTCGGCGGCTCGTTCATCGCGGCAAGCGGCCATGATGCCATCCCGGCACCGCCAGTCCAGAACGGCGGCGCTCGACATCAAAATCGAACACCCGCTCGGCGCCGGCCGGGGTTTTTCGCCCGGCCGGCTTCACGAGCGGGCCGCTACTGCATCTTGCATTCGGCGGCGTAGTTGTCCTGGTAGTCGTCGAAGATCTTCTCGGCGATCTGCGTCTGGTATTTGCCGTCGTCGCGCTTGGCCACCTTGACCAGATAGAAGTCCTGGATCGGGTAGTGGTTGTTGCCGAGCTTGAAATCGCCACGCAGGGACTGGAAGTCGGCTGCCTCAAGCGCCGAACGCAAAGCATCCTTGTCGTCGAGCTTGCCGGCGGCCTTGACCGCGCTGTCAATCAGCTGCGCAGCGTCGTAGGCCTGCATGGCGTAGGTGCCTGGAACGCTGCCGTATTTTTCCTCGTAGGCGGCGACGAAGGCCTTGGACTGCTCGTTGTCCATGTCCGGCGCCCAGTTGGCGCCGCCGTAGAAGCCGACGGCCGCATCCTGCTGGGCGGGCAGGGTGGTCTCATCGACGGTGAAGGCGGACAGGAACGGAATGTTGTCGAGCCCGGCCTGCCGATACTGCTTGACGAGGTTCACGCCCATGCCGCCCGGCATGAAGGTGAAGACGGCGTCCGGCTGCTCGGCGGCGATCTGCGCGAGCTCGGCCGAGAAATCGAGCTGGCCGAGCGGCGTGTAGATCTCGTTGACCACCTCGCCCTTGTAGGAATGCTTGAAGCCGGCCAGCGAATCTTTGCCCGCCTGATAGTTCGGGGCGAGCAGGAACAGGCGCTTGTAGCCTTTGTCCTGAGCATATTTGCCGAGAACCTCGTGAACCTGATCGTTCTGGTAGGAGGTGACGAAGAAGTTCTCGTTGCACTCGGCCCCGGCGAAATTCGAGGTGCCGGCATTTGGGCTGATCAGGAAGGCACCGCCGTCTGTCACCGGCTTGTTAATCGCCATCAGGATGTTGGAAAAGATCGGGCCGACGACAAAGTCGACATCGTCGCGTTCGACCAGTTCGCGTGCTTTGTTGGCGGCGATATCGGGTTTCAGCTCGTCGTCGACGGTGGTGATCTCTGTCTCCAGGCCGCCGAGCCTGCCGCCCATCTTCTCGACCGCAAGCAGGAAGCCGTCACGGCCCTGCTCTCCGAGCACCGCGGCGGGCCCGCTCAATGTGAACATCAGGCCGATCTTCAGTTTTCCGTCGTCGGCGGTCTGCGCCATCGCCGCGCCGGACAAGGTGGTCGCAGTCATAAGGGCGATAGTGGCGGTGCGGATCGAACTCATCTCTTGATCTCCATTCAAAAAGGTCGCTAACAATGGTCCGTCCCCAGCCGGAGATCGGGCCGGCGCAAGCGTTGACGATCCGCGCCGGAAATCAGTGGACATCGGAATTTCCGCCCCCACACCAAAATTAGTTTACGCATAAAATATCTGCTGGCAACAGACGCTGGTCATATTTTTTGCCCGATGAATTTTTGTGCACTGCGAAGCGCCACCGCGCTGGAATGCCGCTCCCACGGGCGTCCAACGGAAGCTCGCGAAACTTCCGGAGGGGAAACCGCGTCAACTTGACGATTATTGTCGCGGCTCTGGAAATTCATCCCGGAATCACGCTATAGTGCCACCGTCATCTCGCTGGACCTCTCAGGCCAGTGCGAGGTGGGGAGGGGTACCATGGCCATTGCGCTCGTGCTCGTTCTCGTCGCTGTCGGCTCGGTGCTGTTTCACCTTCTGAGCCCATGGTGGTGGACACCTATTGCCTCAAATTGGGGCTATATCGACACAACCATCATCGTCACTTTCTGGATTACGGGCTTCGTTTTCGTCGCCGTCGTCCTGTTCATGGCCTATTGCGTCTTTCGCTTCCGCCACAAGGAGGGATCCAGGGCCGCGTACGAGCCGGAAAACAAAAAGCTCGAGATCTGGCTCACGGCCGCGACCGCGCTGGGCGTCGCGGCGATGCTGGCGCCGGGGCTGGTCGTGTGGGGTCAGTTCGTTACCGTTCCCGACGATGCGACCGAAGTCGAGGTCGTCGGACAGCAGTGGCAGTGGAGCTTTCGCCTGCCTGGCGAGGACGGTCAGTTGGGCACGTCCGACAACCGCAAGATCGGGCCGGACAATCCCTTGGGAATCGATCCCGCCGATCCGGCCGGCCAGGACGACGTCGTGATCGAGGCAACCGATTTGCATCTACCGATCGGCAAGCCGGTCAAGATGCTGCTGCGCTCCATCGACGTGCTGCATGATTTCTACGTCCCGGAATTCCGGGCCAAGATGGATATGGTCCCAGGCAGCGTCACCTATTTCTGGTTCACCCCAACGCGAACCGGCAGCTTCGAAATCCTTTGCGCCGAACTCTGCGGCATCGGACACGGCTTCATGCGCGGCATCACCGTGGTCGACACCCAAGAGGACTACGTTGCCTGGCTGCAGGAGCAGTCGACCTTCGCGCAATTGTCGACGCCCGACCAGGTCAGCTCGGTGGACGAGGTCAAATGATGAGCAGGGCGGGGGCAACGCCGACGTAAGCGTGCCAGCAACCCGGGGCAGGACAACAGGGTGCGCCGGACGGAACAGGGAGGCAGAGCGATGGTCGATGTCACGTCAGGCGGCGGCGAAGCGATCCCGCCCGCCGAAGTCGCGGATGTCGAACTGTACCACCCGAAAAGCTGGTTGACGAAATACGTCTTTTCGCAGGACGCCAAGATCATCGCCATCCAATATTCGTCCACAGCTCTCGCCATCGGGCTCGTCGCCCTGGTGCTGTCATGGCTGATGCGGCTGCAACTCGGCTTTCCCGGCACCTTCGACTTCATCACGCCGGAAGCCTACTACCAGTTCGTCACCATGCACGGCATGATCATGGTGGTGTATCTGTTGACCGCGCTGTTCCTCGGTGGATTTGGCAACTACTTGATTCCGTTGATGGTCGGCGCGCGGGATATGGTCTTTCCCTACGCCAATATGCTGAGCTACTGGATCTATCTCCTCGCCGTGCTCGTGCTGGTCGTCAGTTTCTTCGCACCCGGCGGTCCGACCGGCGCCGGCTGGACGCTCTATCCGCCGCAGGCCATCCTCGGCGGCACGCCGGGCGGTCAGGGCGCCGGCATCATTCTGATGCTGGTCTCGCTGATCCTGTTCATCATCGGCTTCACCATGGGCGGCCTGAACTATGTCGTGACCGTCCTCCAGGGCCGCGCCAGAGGCATGACCTTGATGCGGATGCCGTTGACGGTGTGGGGCATCTTCACCGCCACGGTAATGGCTTTGTTCGCCTTTCCGGCGCTCTTCGTCGCCTCGGTGATGATGCTGTTCGACCGGGTGCTCGGCACCAGCTTCTTCATGCCGGCGCTGGTCGAGATGGGCGAGCAACTCAGCTATGGCGGCGGTAGTCCGATCCTGTTCCAGCACCTGTTCTGGTTCTTCGGTCATCCCGAGGTCTACATCGTCGCGCTGCCGGCCTTCGGCATTGTCTCCGACCTGATCTCGACGCACGCGCGCAAGAACATCTTCGGCTATCGCATGATGGTCTGGGCGATCGTCATCATCGGCGCGCTCAGCTTCGTCGTCTGGGCCCATCATATGTATGTCAGCGGCATGAACCCGTATTTCGGCTTCTTCTTCGCCACCACGACGCTGATCATCGCCGTTCCGACCGCCCTCAAAGTGTATAATTGGGTGCTGACCCTGTGGCGGGGCGACATTCATCTGACCTTGCCGATGCTGTTCGCCCTGGCCTTCATCGTCACCTTCCTGAACGGTGGCCTGACGGGACTGTTCCTGGGCAATGTGGTCGTTGACGTGCCGCTGTCCGACACGATGTTCGTGGTGGCCCATTTCCACATGGTCATGGGGGTTGCGCCGATCCTGGTGATCTTTGGGGCGATCTACCACTGGTATCCGAAGGTCACCGGGCGAATGCTGAACGAGGTGCTCGGCCAGTTCCACTTCTGGGTCACCTTCCTCGGTGCCTATCTGATCTTCTTTCCGATGCATTACGTGGGGTTGGTGGGCGTCCCGCGGCGTTATTCCGAATTGGGGGAAACAGCCTTCATTCCCGACTCGGTCCAAACCTTGAACGCCTTCATCAGCGTCATGGCCTTCATCGTCGGCTTCGCCCAGATCGTCTTCCTCTTCAACCTGATCTGGAGCATTCGCAACGGCCGGGACGCTGGCGGCAACCCTTGGCGGGCCACCACTTTGGAGTGGCAGACGCCCGAGACGCCGCCACCGCACGGCAATTGGGGCAAGCATCTGCCGGTGGTCTATCGCTGGGCCTACGATTACAGCGTTCCGAACGCCGAGCAGGATTTTCTGGCACAGAACGATCCCGGTGCCCTGGGTCTCGCCGAGGCGCCGCGATGAGCGTCATTCTGGTCTTTCTCTTGGTCATGGCCGGATTCGCCGCTTGGTGGCTGTCTCACCAACGAATGACGGCCAAACCCTGGCTCGAGCAAGGTCCGCTTGGCGGATTTGAGGGTTCCGACCGATCCACCCTTCCGACAGCCAAGATCGGATTGGGCGTTTTCCTCGCCGTCATCGGTGCTTTGTTTGCGCTGTTCGCCAGCGCCTATTTCATGCGCATGGAGCTGTCGGATTGGCGTCCATTGCCGATGCCCGGCCTATTGTGGCTCAACACCGGTGTACTGGTCCTCAGCAGCGTCGCGCTGCAATTTTCGCTGATCGCCGCTCGCAGTGACGAATGGCATCTGGTCCGGCTAGGACTGACGGCCGGGGGCATCGCCGCCGTCATTTTCCTGATCGGACAACTCCTCGCATGGCGGCAACTGGTGGCGGATGGATACGTCCTGGCCGGTAACCCCGCCAACAGCTTCTTCTACCTGATCACCGGTTTGCACGGGCTTCACATTCTCGGCGGATTGGTGGCCCTAGGCAGGACCATCGCCGGGGCCTGGGGGTCTTACGGACCGCAGAAGCTTCGGCTCAGCGTCGACCTCTGCGCCATGTACTGGCACTTCCTGCTCATCGTGTGGTTGGCGGTCTTCGTTCTTCTGGCCGGCTGGCCTGCCGATTTCATCAATATGTTCCGCCAATCGCTGATTTAGGAGGGTCGGGCGGATGACAGAAACTGCGTTGACGCACACATCAGGTTCCGGACCCCAGCCGCCCGGATGGCGGGGCGTTTTGGCGGACTGGGCTTCCGATCAACGCTCCTTCAAGGGCGTCTCTTGGGGGAAGGCCATGATGTGGATCTTCCTCGTCAGCGACACCTTTATTTTCGGAACGTTCCTCTTGTCCTACATGACCGCCCGTATGTCGACGCGAGTGCCATGGCCCAATGCGAGCGAAGTGTTCGCTCTCGAGATTGGGGGGGCGCATCTGCCGCTGATCCTGATCGCCATCATGACCTTCGTGCTGATCTCATCGAGCGGCACCATGGCGATGGCGGTCAATTGCGGCTACCAGCGCCAGCGAAAGAAGACCGCCGCCCTGTTGCTTCTTACTGCTGCGCTCGGCGCGACCTTCGTCGGTATGCAGGTCTTCGAGTGGACGAAGCTGATTTCGGAGGGCGTCCGTCCGTGGGGCAACCCCTGGGGCGCCGAGCAGTTCGGCGCGAGCTTCTTCATGATCACCGGTTTCCACGGCACCCACGTCACTTTTGGCGTGATCTTTCTGCTGATCGTCGCGCGCAAGGTCTGGCGCGGCGATTACGATACCGGGCGGCGCGGCTTTTTCACCAGCCGGAAAGGCCAGTACGAGAGCGTCGAGATCATGGGGCTCTATTGGCACTTCGTCGATCTGGTGTGGGTGTTCATCTTTGCATTTTTCTATCTCTGGTGAGGAGCGGACATGACCGACATCACAGTGGACAACCGGGGCCATCCTGAAGTGGCGGGCGATGCCCACGACCCCATTCCGGCGGAAGCGCCTGCCGCCGAAGGACATCAGCAGCATCCCATCAGACTCTATCTGGTGGTGTGGGGTAGCCTATTCGTGCTCAGCGCGTTTTCGTATCTCGTCGATTACGCCGGCCTTCAGGGCTATCTCAGATGGTCGCTGATCCTGCTGTTCATGATGCTCAAGGCGGGGCTGATCGTCGCCGTCTTCATGCACATCGCTTGGGAGCGGTTGGCATTGACCTATGCGATCCTGCTGCCGCCGCTGGCGGTGCTCGTGTTTACCGCGATGATGGTTTTTGAATCCGAGTACACGCTGCTGACGCGCATAACATTTTTCGGCGTTGGCCCGTAAGGCTCTTATCCCATTGCCGAAGACCGGCGCCTGGCGCGCCGGTCTGCTCCAGAGCACAGCTCAGCGAGGTGCGACCCGCTTCTCGGCATCGGCAACTGGCGGCACAACAGCCTTGCGGTAAAGGTGCCATGTCGCATGCCCGAGAACCGGGATGACGATCGCCAGGCCGACGAGAAGCGGTAGCGAACCGATGAGCAGGCCGGCCGCGACGATCAATCCCCACAGCATGGTTGGGACCGGGTTGGCGAGCATGACTTCCGCCGATGTTTGAATGGCCGCATAGGCACCCACGTCCCGATCGAGAAGCAGCGGAAATGCGACGACGGTGGTGCTGAGGACGACCAGGGCGAACAGCAGACCGAGGAAGTTGCCGAGGATGATCAGGGCCCACCCGCGGCCCGTCGTCAGGACGTCATAGATGAACGCGGTGATGGAGGCTGGTTCCGCCGAACCGTAGAGCCACTGATAGAGCGCCTGCGCCGTGAAAATCCAGGCGATGAACAGACCGAGGAGCAACAGACCGACGGCAATGATGGCCGGAATGGCGGGGGAGTTGCGCACCTCGAGCGCATGCAGCCAGGACGTATCGAGACCGAGTTCCCGCCGCCGACTGATTTCGTAAAGGCCAATCGCCGCCAAGGGACCGAGGAGGGCGAAACCGGACATCAGCGGATAGATGAGCTGCAGTGCATTGCCGCCCGAGGACCAAGTGATCAGGATCAAACCCATCACCGGGTAGATCAGGCACAAAAACACGTAATGCGAGGGTTTTTCCCAGAAATCGTCGAACCCGCGACGCAGCGCGTCGAAGACGTCCGCGATCTCAATCTGACGCACGACGGGACGAGCGACGGTTTTCTCGCCGCCTTCGAGAACATGAAAATTGGCCATGACCATTCCTCCTGAATCAGGTCTGGTATGGCCGCGGTTCATGGTGCTGCCGTTTTGCGTACGCAACTGGGTCACGCGAAACCGCGACCTGCACCGTTGATCAGCATACGCCCCAGCGGCAGATTTGTCGCCCCCTGCGCCATTCGAGCGGAATGATCGACCGCCAGGCCATTTCAAGTGATAATCGTCAGTCCGAGCAACGGGAGCGTTGCTGGGGCAGTCCGCCAGGGATAAGACATGCCGATGCCAGTCACGCGGTTTTGATGCGGGAGAATGACACCAAATGCTTCGACAACATCGGTCCTTATCGTCGCGCATCGTCAGAGTAGTCGGCATCGCAATGGTTTTGCTTGTCGTGCTGGCGGGCGTGCGGCTATTCGGCTCTGGCCCTTTGACCGATCGCGGCGCTTGGCCGTCCGAATTTCGAAGCAATGGCGAGCGAATTTATTTCACCGCGACCAGTGCTTCGGGCCAGCCGATCGCGCCTCAGGGCGGAAGCATGCATATGATGATGGCCGGCGGCGGATGCGTCGCCTGCCATGGTGCGGACCGGGGTGGCGGGCGGCTGATGCCACGTTTCTGGCAGTCGGCGCCACCGCTGACAGCCGCCGCTTTATTCGGTGAGCACGATGAGGCTGCCGGGACGGAAGGCGCGACCGAGAGTCATGGCGATCATGACGACTATACCGACGACACGCTGCGACGGGCCATCACCGACGGCATCGATCCCGGCGGCGAGCGCCTCGATCCAGTGATGCCGCGGTGGTCGATGACGGACGCGGATATGACGGATCTGATCGCCTATCTGAAGACCCCAGTCGACAGCGCGAAGTGAGGCGCGGCGCGGCGGCGCGCTTCGTTTGCCGCCGCTTAACGCCAATATCGGTACGCGCCGAGATTTGACCGCTCGTTCAAAAATTACCAGACACGTCTGCGGCGCTACAGCGTGAAGTCAGGTCGCAAATCTTGGCTTTTTGGCTCTCAGCCGCAATGAGATCCATAAGCCGGCCAGCATGCCGATCACCATCGCCGGCAGGAAAGCAAGCGTGCCCGGGGCAGCCAGCGGCAAGGCTGTCCAGGCGGGGCCGGGGCAGAAGCCGCCGATTCCCCAGCCGATCCCGAATATCGCCGCGCCTGTCAAAAGCGGCGCATCGATATCCGCGCGCGTCGGAATCTCGAAACGCGGCATCATCAAAGGCCTTTCACGCCGCCAGATCAGCCGGTAGCCGACGAAGGTGGTCAGGGATGCGCCGCCCATGACGAAGGCAAGGCTCGGGTCCCATGAGCCGAAAACATCCAGAAAGTTGAGAACCTTCGCGGGATCCGACATGCCGGAAACCACCAGACCCATGCCGAAGACCAGGCCCGATACAAGTCCCAATACAAATCGCATGATCGTCACCCGAGTATGTGCCGGAGGAAAAGGACCGTGAGGAACGCGGTCGTCATGAAGGCCGCAACCGCAACAAGCGATCGCGTCGACAGCCGCGCCAGACCGCAGACACCATGGCCGCTGGTGCAACCGGAGCCCCAGATCGTCCCGAAACCGACCAGCAGCCCGGCCAGGATCATCACGCCCAGATTGTCGGAAACGGTCTGTACGACCGGCTCACCCGTGGCAAGAACGAGCAGGAGCGGCGCGGCCACCAGGCCGATCAAGAACGCCAAGCGCCAGCTCCAATCGGAGCGGATGGATGGCAAGGCGCCGACAGTTATCCCGGAAATGCCTGCGACGCGGCCGAAGAATGCCATGACCATGACCGCTGACAAGCCGATCAGCCCGCCTCCGAATAAGGAGGCCCAGGGGGTGAACTCGGTCATGGTGGACGGTGGCATCGCGCGGTTCCCTTTGACAATCGGCTCTTTACTGGTGGCCGTAGGAAGCCCATATATGAATCATGTCTAAAGTAGTCAAATCTAATATGTCCGAGTTGGATGCGCGTGCCGCCGGCGTGGCGGCCATTCTCGCACTCATGGGCAACGCCCATCGGCTACGCATTCTTTGCAAGCTCGCCGAGGACGAAGCGTCGGTCGGAGTCCTCGTATCGGAGGTCGGCCTCAGCCAATCCGCTTTGTCGCAGCATCTGGCAAAGCTTCGGGCTGGTGGATTGGTCACCACCCGACGTGACGCCCAGACGATCTTCTACTCTCTCGCAAGCGACGAAGTTCGCGCGATCATGGCGAGCCTGTATGATGTATTCTGTGCGCACAGGAAGCGGCACGCCGCACCGTGACGCCAGCACTTCCTCGATTCGGTTCTCGCAAGGGCCCGCTGCGCGGCGGCGGCGGGGCCTTCAGGCGCGATGCCGATCCTGCAAATCAGCGGACGGTCCCGCCCTGAGAAAGATTTGATATGAACCGACGTGAACTTTTGATGAGCGGCTCCTCGCTTCTCGCCTGGCTGGCAACTTCCGGCATGGTCTCGGCTGCGAATGCCCAGGCGGCTGCGGGACAGACCGACGGCGAGGAACTTGGCCTTCCGCCGCTACTGGACGCGCGGTCCGGCCCGATCCGTCTCGAGGCTACGGCTGGGACGACGGTTTTCGCCGGCGGCGCTCCGTCATCGACCATGGGGTTCAATCAAACCTACCTCGGGCCGACGGTTCTGCTGCGGCGCGGAACGAACATCCCGGTTCGGATCGAGAACGGCGTCAATGTACCGATCACCCTCCATTGGCATGGCCTGACAGTCCCCAGTTCGGCGGATGGCGGCCCGGGCACCGAAACCGCTCCAGGCGCTGGCCGTGACGTCGAGCTACCAGTCAACCAACCGGCTGCAACGCACTGGTATCACACCCATGTTCACGGCCGCACAGCGCCCGATGTATATGCCGGGTTGGCCGGTGCCGTGATCCTCCAGGACGACGACGAGGCCGGCATCGAACTTCCCAGGACCTACGGCGTCGACGATTTCGTGTTGATCCTGCAGGACAAGCGTTTCGATAGTTCGGGCAGAGCGGTCTACGAACCAGGCATGATGGACGTCATGCACGGCTTTCGCGGCGACGCGGTGCTCGTCAATGGTCAGCTTCGGCCGATTGCCAAGGCGCCGCGCGGTCTGGTGCGGCTGCGTTTAATCAATGCGGCGACTTCGAGTCCCTTCGATCTGTCGCTCGAGAGCGGCCGGCCGCTCGTCCTTATCGGTGTCGATCAAGGCCTGCTCGATGCGCCGGTAGAAGTGAGCAGGGTCTTGATCGCACCCGGCGAACGCGTTGAACTACTGGTCGACCTGAGGCTTGGCGAAGACCGCCTTATGGCGGCATCGCAATCATCCATGGGCATGGGCGGTATGATGGGCGGCATGGGCGGCGATGCCGGGAGCGCAGTCCTCCTGACGCTTGTGCCCGAAGACAGCCAGGAAGCCGCCGTCACCACGTTGCCGGAGCGCCTGCCGGGGTCCATGGTTGCCATCGCGGCAACCGGCGCGCGGCGTCGTTTCCTCCTTGACGAAGGCATGGGGCCGATGAACATGGTGCGCGGTCTGCTCGGCGGCTCCCCGGTGATGACCATCAACGGCAAACCTTACGAGATCGACCGCGTCGATTTTTCAACGCCGGTCGGCGCACAGGAGCATTGGACCGTCGTTGCCAACCAGATGGCGCATCCGTTCCACGTCCATGGCGCGAAGTTCCAGGTCTTGAGGAACGGCGGCCGCGAACCACGCCCCGAGGAACGGGGATGGAAGGACACCGTCCTGGTGAACGGGGAGGCCGAACTCGCGGTTTCCATTGATGCCGAAACCAGCGAGGGACTGCCGTTCGTCTTTCACTGTCATATTTTGGAACATGAAGACGCCGGGATGATGGGGCAGTTCACGACACAAGTTTAGCGTATCAGGGTAGCCGGGGCGGGGCCATTCGAACCGGCGGCCCACATGGCCGCACCGCCAGCGACCCGATCAAGGGGACCGAATGATCACGTCAGAGCCGCAGCAGCGGGACACGAGGCAGGGGCTGTGGGCGGTTCCGGAGGTCTCGCTCGCTCTGTTCTCCTTCGCCTTCCATTTCATTTGGGAGTTCCTGCAGATTCCGACATTCGAAGGAATGGCGGACCTTCGGCACTGGGAGGGCGTGAAGATATGCACCTACGCCACCATCGGCGATGTGGGTATCGCCCTGGCCGCCTTCTGGATCACGTCGCTCGCGGCGCGCACACGACATTGGATAATCGACAAGAAGGCATGGCAGTTTCTGGTCTTCCTGGCCGTCGGCCTCGCCATCACCGTCGGGCTCGAATTCTATTACGTCGAAATATCCAACCGCTGGTCCTATTCCGAGCTGATGCCGCTGGTGCCGCCATTCGGAACCGGTCTCTCGCCGCTGCTTCAATGGATCGTCGTGCCGCTGCTGGTCGTCGAGCTGACCCGGCGCAATCTCCTGGGCACGTCAAGAATCGCGACAAGACGATGAGCGCATTCCGACGCTCGCCGGCGACCCTGTCCGGTGCCTGACCGAAACAGGATGGCCGACCTTCCAAGCGCGCCGTTCGTCTCCCGACACGACGGCCGAGGCAACATCCGCTTCCTTGGCGGGCGTCGCCTTCTTGCCGTCGCGCGGTGGCGGCCCGCCCGGCACTCCGCCGGGTGCCGGCGACCTCTTTTCGAGCCGCGTGGCCGCCGACAATCGGGTTTGGTTAGATGACGACCACCCGTGCGCCGGTCGGAACCCGGTTATAGAGATCGATGACGTGATCGTTGATCATCCGGATGCAGCCATTGGAGACCGACCGTCCAATCGACCAGGGCTCGGTCGTGCCGTGGATCCTGTAGTAGGTGTCTCGTTTGCCGCGATAGAGATAGAGCGCACGCGCGCCGAGCGGGTTTCTCGGTCCACCGGGTACGCCGTTGGCATAGCGTGCATACTTGCCCGGCTCGCGGCGAATCATGTTCTTGGTCGGCGTCCAACTCGGCCACTTGGCCTTGCGTCCGATCCGCGCAGATCCCTTGAAGGCGCGTCCCGCCTTGCCGACACCGACGCCGTAGCGTCGCGCCAGACCATCGCCGAGAACCAGGTAGAGAAAATGGTTGCGCGGATCGACCACGATCGTGCCCGCTTGGTAGCCACCGAACTTCACGGTTTGGGGCAGGTATTTCGGATTGAGCTGGAATGCCTTGCGGGGACCGTGGGCCAGAGCCGGCATCGCGGACGTCAGCAAGCCGCCAAAGCCAGCCAGAAGAAGAGCACGTCTTGAGAGCATTTTCGTCATCCTGATCATCTAGTCGTCGAAGGGAGCGGAACACCGCAGTGGATGTCCGAAGCGGGGACGTCAGCTGATCGGAGGACGGAATAAGCCAGTACGGCTTCCTGAAGCGCCAGAGAAGACGGGGACGAAAAGGCTTTCCCGTCCGTCGCCAGGGATCACAGCAGTGATTGCGGACAGGGTGGCCCCGCAATCCAAGGGACAGTGGGGCGCCCCGTGCCAAGCCCTGATTTCGTTGTCGCAGCAATCCGCGGCCGCGGCGACACCGTCGCCGTCATCAGCCGTTGCCGACAAAACATTCGCGACGATCGAGCCGCCATGGGCGGCATTCCCGGCCACGGCGACCGCGATGCCTTTAGGCGTCGCCGCCAATATCGTCACGATTAGGATAAGGAACAACAGCCTCATGCGCCGCACGGTAACAGTACCTGCTTAAGTATTCCCTATCCAAGCACATCAATGAATCGTGAATTTCGCGAATTCTGGCCGCTTCGGGATTATTCGATCCCGTTGGCGCGTTGTAGCGCGCGGACATAGGCGGCGATCTGGCTGACGCTCTTCGGCGATATCCCTTCGATCGGCGGCATACTGCCGAAGCCCCAGTGATGATCACGCACGCCGTTCTGCACGGCCAGTTGGAAAGCCGCGTCGGCGTGATGGTTAGGTTCGTAGATCTTATGGACAAGGGGAGGGGCCGTGCCGCTTTTTCCTGCGGCGCTGGTTCCGTGGCAGGTTGCGCAGTTCGTATTGAAAAGCGCCTCGCCCCTCGTTTCGACGGCGCTCAGTTCCGGCACGGTCACGTCCGCCAGCGCCGCCCCCAGGCCGGCCTCGTCCGCGCCGCGACCGTCGAGACGCCACCAGATGGCAAGGGCCGTGACCACGAGAACGATCGTGAGAATGAGCGCGCGATTTTTCATCAGGGATCCTCTGCTCTGCCGATGTCCGACCGGGTAGGGGACCCCGGCCGGTGAGGTCAAGGTCTCTTTGGTCCGCACCACTCCAACTCGGCCTCGCATCCGAGCGGCTGGATCCGAGCGACGCGTTGAAGCTTGCGCCCTGATCCGCTCGGCGGCCCTATGGCGTGATAGCGACCTTGAGCACGCCGTCGCGCTGGTTGGCGAACAGCTCGTAAGCCTCCTCGATCTGGTCGAGGCCGTAGCGGTGGGTGACCAACGCGCCGAGGTCTACGCGGTCGGATTCGATCACGTTCATCAGGCGGCGCATGCGATCCTTGCCGCCGGGACACAGCGAGGTGACGATGGTGTTGTCACCTAGCCCGGCGTGGAACGCACCGAGCGGGATGGTGAGATCGGAGGAATAGACGCCGAGGCTGGACAACGTGCCGCCCGGCCGCAGAACGCGCAGACAGCTTTCGAAGGTCTTCTGCGTGCCGAGCGCCTCGATCGCAACGTCGACGCCGCGTCCGCCGGTGATCTTCATGATCTCGTCGACGGGATCGGCCGTCTTGAAGTCGATGACGACGTCGGCGCCGAGTTTCTTGGCGATGTCGAGGCGTTCGGGAACCGTGTCGACCCCAATGATCAGGCCGGCGCCGCGCATTCTGGCGCCCGCCGTCGCGCAGAGGCCGATCGGCCCTTGGGCGAAGACGACGACGATGTCGCCGATCTGGATGTTGCCCCGTTCGGCACCGCCGAAGCCGGTGGACATGATGTCGGGACACATCAGCACCTGCTCGTCGGTCAGCTCATCCGGAACCGGCGCCAAGTTGGCCATCGCGTCCGGAACCAGGACATATTCGGCCTGCGTGCCGTCGATCGTGTTGCCGAAGCGCCAGCCGCCCATCGGCTTGTAGCCGTGCGGGTGGCTCTGACCATCCTGGGAGTGCTGGCCGCACAGGCAAGCGTTGGAATAGCCGCTGGGGCAGATGGCGCCGGCGATGACCCGCTGTCCCTCCTGGTAGCCCTTGACGTTCGACCCGAGCTTTTCGATGATTCCGACAGGCTCGTGACCGATGGTCAGGCCTTTCTCGACAGGGTATTCGCCCTTGAGGATATGAACGTCGGTGCCGCAGATCGTCGTCGTGGTGATGCGCAGTAGCGCGTCGTTCGCGCCGACATCCGGAATCGGCTTTTCGCCGAGCGCGATCCGGCCCGGCTCGATGAAAATTGTCGCTCGCATCTTCTCTGGCATGGCCTTGTCCCTTTCCGTTTTGTCCGTGTCGGATAGGTGCTCACGCCGCGGGGATTGCCGCGTTGATCGAGGTCAAGAGGTGGTCAGCAGTCGGGCGGTCACAAGAGGCGACGCCGCACCACTTTCTCCGCTTCCAGAAGCAGCAGCAACCCGACGCCGATGCCGATGACGATCGCTCCATCGGCCAGTGCGATCGGGCGCGTCTCGAACACGGCCTGCATGAAGGGTGCGTAGGTGAAGACCAGTTGCAGGATGACGGTCAGGCCGACGCCGAGCAGCACCGCCGGGGTGCCGACGACACCGGTGAAGGTCAGCGAGGTCAGGTGCAGATAGCGCACGGAAAACAGATAGAAGATCTCCATGACGACGATCAGGTTGACAACGAGGGTTCGAGCGTAGGCCAACTCGTCGCCGCGTTCGATCGACCAGAAGAAGAGAGCAAAGACGGCGCCCGCGAACAGGATGGAAACCAGGACGATCCGCCAGACCATTTCCATGTCGAGCAGCGAGGCGTTGCCCGGCCTCGGCCGCCGCTCCATCACCGACGGCTCGGCTGGCTCGAAGGACAGGGTCAGGCCGAGCGCGACGGCCGTCACCATGTTGATCCACAGGATCTGTACGGGCGAAACCGGCAGCACGAAGCCCAGAAGGATCGCCCCGACGATCACCAGCGACTCGCCGCCATTGGTCGGCAGCGTCCAGGCGATGACCTTGCGGATGTTGTCGTAGATCGTGCGCCCCTCGCGCACGGCGGCAACGATCGAGGCGAAATTATCGTCGGCCAGCACCACCCGCGCGGCCTCCTTGGCGGCTTCGGTGCCCTTGATCCCCATCGCGACGCCGACATCCGCGCGCTTGAGGGCAGGGGCGTCGTTGACCCCGTCCCCGGTCATGGCAACGACCTTGCCACAAGCCTGCAGCGCTTCGACGAGCCGCAGCTTGTGCTCCGGCGCGGCTCTGGCGAACACATCGACATCCGCGACGCGACGACGTAGCTCCTCGTCGTCCATCGCCTCGATCTGGTTGCCGGTCAAAACGCCGTTGCGCGTATTGAGCCCGAGCTGGCCGGCGATAGCGAGCGCTGTGACCGCATGATCGCCGGTGATCATCTTGACGTCGATGCCGGCGCGGGCGCAGTCGGCGACCGCTTCGATGGCTTCCGGACGCGGTGGGTCGATGAAGCCGGCAATGCCGAGCAGGGTGAAGCCCTTCGCCATGTCGTTCATGCCCAGCGTTGCTTGGTCGCCGACGAATTTGACGGCAAAGGCCAGCACGCGCTGGCCCTCGCGGGCCAATGCGTCGATCCGCTTCAACCATGCCTCATGCTCCAGCGGCGCGACCCCGTCACCAGCGATCTGGTTCGCGCAGAGCGTGATGACATGATCCGGCGCGCCTTTGACGGTAATAGTGTTGCCGCCGGCGCCATCCTGATTGAGCGTCGCCATGAACCGGTGCGCCGCGTCGAAGGGGATGTCATCGAGCCGGCGATGGCGGGCTCGCTCGGCGATGGGATCGAGACCGGCTTTGTGGGCGAGAGCGAGGAGGGCACCCTCCATCGGGTCGCCGGCGACGCTCCACGCGCCATCGTCGCCGCGATGCAGCTGGGCGTCGTTGCACAACAAGGCGGCGCGCGCGAAGCCACGAAGCGCATCGGTCTGGTCAAAGGTCGATCGCGCCCCCGCGCCGCGCAATTCGCCGTCGGGGGCATAGCCGTCGCCGGTGACCGCGATTGCTTCGCCATCCGCTTCGATGACGACCGCGCGCACCACCATCTCGTTGCGCGTCAACGTACCGGTCTTGTCGGTGCAGATGACGGAAACGGCACCCAGCGTCTCGACGGCTGGCAGCTTGCGGATGATCGCGTGCCGTCGCGCCATACGCTGCACCCCGAGCGCAAGCGTAATAGTCAAAACGGCCGGCAATCCTTCCGGGATCGCGGCGACGGCCATGCCCACCATGACCAGAAAGGCATCCTGCGGCGCATAGCCGCGCGCCAGCACCGCGAAGGCGAAGACGGCACCGCTGGCGGCGAGGATGACGAGTGTCAGCCAGCGGGCGAAGCGATCGATCTGTCGTAGCAGCGGCGTGGTGATCTCCTCGATGCCCTCCAGCATCGCGCCGATCCGCCCGATCTCGGCGCGAGAGCCCGTCGCGACGACGAGCCCAACACCACGACCTGACGTGATGAGCGTGCCGGAAAACGCCATCGAGTCGCGGTCTCCCAGCGATGCATTGTGGGAGACCGGCACCGTATCCTTCACCACCGGCACCGACTCACCGGTCAGGGCCGCCTCCTGGGCGCGAAGCCCACGCGTGTCGAGAAGCCGCAGATCGGCCGGCACCCGGTCGCCAGCTTCCAAGAGCACCACGTCGCCGGGAACCAGATCGGTCGCCGGCAAGGTCACCCGCGTGCCGTCGCGCAGTACCGAGGCGTGCGCCGAGAGCATCGAGCGCACGGCGGCGAGCGAATCCTCGGCCCGCCCTTCCTGCCAGAAGCCGATGACGGCGTTGAGAATGACGACGGCGAAGATTACCAGCGTATCGGTCCAGTGGCCGAGCAACGCCGTTACGATTCCGGACGCGATCAGAACGTATATGAGGAGATTGTTGAACTGCGCGAGCAGGCGGGCGAGCGGCCCGCGTCGCGACGGTTCGGGCAATGCATTGGGACCGAACTGGCCCAGCCGCACCGCCGCCTCAGCCGCCGAAAGCCCCTCAGATCGTGCGGCGGCCTGCTCCAGCGCCGCCGCCGGGTCGAGCGCATGCCAGACGACGTCCTCGTCGCCGAATGCTTTGCCCTTCAGCTTGGCCGCGTTATCCCGCTGTTGCCGGTGAGGGGGCTCACGATTCTCCATTCTCGGTCGCTCCGGATGCTTGTCGGCTTGGCTGAGGCCACGTTCGCTATTGAAGCGATACCACGGCCGATGCTGCTGGCCAGCGTCTCATGAGACTTCCCGAGACGGGGACGGTATCATTGCGGCACGCGACCGGCGCCGCGTGCACGGCATGCCGGTCAGGATATCGACGTTTCGGCGTCAAAGTCTCGCTGATGTTGCCTGATCGGCCGATCGCCAGCGATCGAATGAGGTATCTCGGTGTCAATGTCGACACCCAGGAAATCTGCGAGGATGGGCTTTGCAGGCTACTGTGCAAGGCCGACCTCGCGCTCCGCCAACCGCGTCGCCGCGTCCGGCCGGTGCGCGCGGTGAATCTTTGGCGGCGTCCGGGTCACATAGACGTATCTGGAACCGCCACGGAGAATGGGAGAGCAGCGTCGCCCTTCTTCCCGACGCTAGTCGCCCTGGCTGGTCACCGTAAGGCCGAGAACTCGCCAGCTCTGCATGCCACCGCGATAGTAAAAAATGCGCTCCGCTGGATAGCCGGCGGCGATCATAGCGCGAATAGCGGTTGGCGACTGGCCGCACCACAGCCCGTTGCAGAACAACGCGACGCTCTCGGCATTCGCGCAGTCCCAGCCGTCGAAATCCGGCTCGCAACCAAGTTCGGTCAGCCTGTCGCCCACTTGCGTGTAGGGCAGGCTGATCGCGCCCGGAATCGATCCACCCAGGAACCAATCGATCGTCCGGCTGTCGACGACGATCGCGTCCGGGTCCATGAGCATTTCGATCAATTCAAGCTCCCCGATTGTTGTCACCCCTTCCGCCGGTGCAATCGGCTGTATGCAAAATGGCGGACAGGCGCGCGACGTCTTCGCGAATTCGCCCGTGATTTCGTGGTCCTGATCCTGGATTCGGCGGATTTCGACCGGGCCGTCCTCGGTGTCAACGGTCACGCTTGGCATGTCGCGCGCGATCCCGACCGTCAGCTCCTCCGCGGCGCCCGTTCCGGCAAGCGCCGCCAGCGCGACTCCGGCAGCGACGAAACTCGCAGTAATATGTCTCACCATGTGTTCCTCCCTTGAACGCCAAACAGATAGCAGGGTTTGCATATGATGTGGAGGTTGGCTGAGTAGCTGGCGGATCGGAAACGGGTGAGGTGTCGATGGAGCAATCGTCGTTGTTGGCGCGGACCCGGTACTCGATCTTGTTAGAGCCGCGCCGTTTGCATTTCAGTGGGAATTCGCGCTGAACGTTTATCGAGACAATGGCGGATGGGGTGTCCGCCAGACAGTTTCAGTAGTCTATATATTTCAATTACTTAGCACCTGCTCGCGCTGCAATTTGTACAGCAAGATGCGCAGCAAATTCCTCACAGCAAATTCCACAACGAGAAACGCCGCTCCGGGGACGAACCGGAGCGGCGCTATAGCCGAGCCTTACAGGGGCAAATGCAACAGAGGAAATTCCCCATGAAGCACCATCACGGAGCACCGCAATGACCGCCCATGCTTACCAAAATTCTTCAGCGAATACAACGCATTTGCACGTTCGGACGCTCGACGATTTGAACGATGAACGGCAGTGGGTTTCGTGGAAAACGGAGCTTCGCGAAGGAAAGCCGACCAAGGTTCCCTACAGCCCCGCGACCGGTCGCCGGGCGAAGAGCGACGACCCGTCGACATGGGCGACGCGCGCGGCCGCCATACGCTACGCGTCCAAGATCAAGGGCAGCATCGGCGTCATGCTGGGCGATCTTGGCAACGGCTTCCACCTTTGCGGCGTGGACCTCGACTCCTGTCTTGACGGCGACGCGCTGGCAGGCTGGGCCGAAGAGGTCGTCTATCTTTTCAGCACATATGCCGAGATCAGCCCCAGCGGCAAAGGCGTCAAGCTCTTCTTCCTCGTGCGCGACGCGGACCGGGAGTCGATGGGGCCGAAACATCGCATTGCCTTCAACAAGGGCGAGCATTGCGAGATGGCGCTCGATCTTGGCGGCCGCTACTACGCCGTCACGGCCGAGGCGTTGGGCGATCTTGTCGGCGTGCGGCATCTCCGCGTTGTCGGGCTCAACGACCTTCGCTGGCTGGTTCATGTCGCCGGTCCGGCCTTCGCCGGACGGAAGCAGGACGAGTCGGGCAGCGGCGTCCTTTACCGCCTCGCCCGGAAGATCAAGTTGAGCGGCGGCACGAAGGAAGACTTCATCGCCGCTATCGAGGAAGAGCCGGACGCGGCCGCCCATGTGGCGAAGGAAGGCGAGCGGGCGATTGATCGCGCATGGGCGCGCGCGCCGTCTCCCCGTTTCGACGACCCGGACATTGACGATCTGGTCGGCACGCCTCCGGCCGATGCGATCACGACGCGCGTCAATGAGCGGTTCGCGCTCGCCCGCCATGCCGGGCGCACGCTGGTCGTCGAGTTCCATCGTGACGGCTTCCACCTTGGGGGAGTCGATGACCTGCACACTCTGTTCGCCAACGACCTTGTGCCGACGCTCGACGGCAAGCGGATGGAACCGGCGTCGCGCCATTGGCTTCGCGACCCGCGCCGTCGCCAGTTCTCCGAAATCGTTTTCGATCCGACTGGCAGCGCATCGCGCACGGCGCTCAATCTGTGGACGGGCTGGGCCGTCGAGCCGGACCCGGACGCCTCTTGCGCCCTGATCCTTGACCATATCCGCGACGTGCTCGCTAACGGCGATCGTGCCCATGCCCGCTACATCATCGGATGGCTGGCGGACATGGTGCAAAATGCCGGCCGAAAGCCCGGCGTGGCGCTGGTCTTCAAGGGCGGCAAGGGCGCTGGCAAAGACACCCTGGCGGTCGCGCTCCGGCGGATCGTCGGCAAGCGGCACGTCGCGCACGTCAACCGCGCGGACGCGCTCACCCAACGTTTCAACGCGCCGTTCGCCACGGCGATCCTGGGCCATGTGGAAGAGGCGTTCTGGTCCGGTGCGCACGACAAAAAAGGGACGCTGCAATCGCTGATCACGTCGGAAACGCTTCCAATTGAGCGGAAGGGTATCGACACGGTGACGGTCGACTCCTTCCTTCGTCTGATCATGACCACGAACGAAGCATGGGCCGTCCCGGCGTCGAATGATGAGCGGCGCTATGCCGTGTTCGACGTGAGCGATTCCCGCATCCGCGACGACGACTATTTCACGGCGCTCTATGCCGAGATCGAAGGTGACGGCCCGGCCGGATTCCTGGCCCATTTGCTCGACGTGGACCTGTCCGATTTCAACGTTCGCGACGTGCCGCAGACCGAAGCCCTTCGCGACCAGAAGCTGAACACGCTTCGCGGCGTCGAGCGCTGGTGGTTCGAGTTCCTGCACAAGGGCGACATCGGCGACTTCGATGATTGGGAAGAGACCGTCACGGCGAACCGCGACGGCATTCGGGGCCGATACGAATCCTTCATCCGGGAAAACCGCCACCAGGGCGACGCGGTGAACTCTCGGCAGTTCGGTATCGAGTTGCGGAAGATGCTTCCCAGCTTGAGCGAAACTCGCCCCCGCGTGGATGGCGGACAGCGCCCGCGCTTCTACGTCTTCCCGCCGTTGCGTGAGTGCCGCGCCGAGTTCGTCGAGTGGCTGGGCGCACCCGTCGATTGGGGGGATGACGAATGACGGTCCAAACGGTCCAGATGACCGGGAAGACGGGCGGCTTCGATTGGACCGGAATTCGTCAGCGAAATCCGTTGGTTAATCCTTCTGGTCCAGACGGTCCAAACGGTCCAATGGGTTTTACAGTTCTATGGCAATCGACGACTGATCGTGAGGGCATGACTCGTGCAATCCCTAGGGGAATTGACCGGATTCTATCGGACCAATTGGACCGTTTGGACCAGCCAATGAAATCAATGACTTGCGAGGCTGGGCTATTGGACCGCCGTGTGGACCGTCTGGACCACCCCCATGCTGGGAGGGAACGGGTCCTTGGAGGGTGGTGGCCGTCGGGGGGAGCGCGGATCGCCGGTCTATCCCCGTGTGAGAGAATTTAGGAATCGAGATTTTAAAATGACCGTGGAAGCTGACATCGAAGCCCTGGTAGGCACTGTGGGTAAGCAACCAATCACCACGGACGAATTGGCGGACCTTCTCGACCTGTCCGTCAACCGGGTGCTCATGCTTGCCCGTAGCGGTCACATCCCCCGTGTGTCGAAGGGCCGCTTCGAACGCCGCGCTGCCGTGCGAGGGTATATCGCCTATCTCCGGGAAAATCCCGTGGGCAGGAAGTCGGCCGACCCGGCGCTCGCCGACGAACGACGCCGCCTTGTGCGAGAACAAGCCGACCGAGAAGCGCACCGCAACGCCGTCGCGCGCGGCGAACTCGTTGCGGCCGCCGACGTGAAGGCCGAATGGGAGTCGATCCTGACCGACGTGCGCGCGGCCGTGCTCGCAATTCCGTCGCGGCTGCCAGACCTAGACCGCGAACGGCTCGACCACGAAATCCGGTCCGCATTGGAGGCGCTGGCAGATGCTTGATCATATCCGCCGTGCCGCCATGCAGGCGCTCCGGCCGCCCCAGCGCCTCGACCTCGCCGATTGGGTGGAGGCGAACGTCGTGTTGCCGGCGAGCCTGGCCGCGCATCCGGGGCGAATGCGCCTATGGCCGCATCAGGTGGACATTGCCAGGAGCATGGGTGACCCGGCCGTCGAGCGCATCACGATGCTGAAGTCCGCCCGCGTCGGTTATACTCAGCTCCTCGTCGCGACGCTGGGCCATTTCACCGCGAACGATCCCGGCCCCGTCTTAGTTGTCCTGCCCGCCGAACAAGATTGCCGCGATTTGATGGTCGGAAACATCGAGCCGGTGTTCGCCGAGTCCCCGGCGCTTCGGTCCGCGCTCACGTCGAACATGAACGACCGCGACACGCTCTACAGCCGTCGCTTTCCCGGTGGGTCGCTGAAGCTGGTTTCGGCCCGCGCGCCTCGCAACCTTCGCGGCCATACCGCCCGCGTGTTGCTCCTAGACGAAGTGGACGCCTTCGAAGTCGACGTGCGCGGCGAGGGCGATCCCGTGGCGCTCACCGAACGCCGGACGGCGACCTTCAGCAATAGAAAAATCGTTATGGGCTCGACGCCCGTTCACGAGTCTACGTCGCGCATCTTGCGAGCCTATGAAAAGTCGGATCAGCGCGTCTATGAGTGCGCCTGTCCGGCGTGCGGCGAGCGGGCCGAACTTCGGTGGAAGGACATTCACTGGCTCCCAGACCGGCCCGAGACGGCTCATTGGGCGTGCCCCGCGTGCGGCGGCATCGTCGAGGAAGACGACAAGGCGGCTTTCGTCTCTGGCGGCCGGTGGCGGGCGACGCGGCCGGCGATCGTCGGCCATCACGGCTACCGCGTGTCGGCGCTGATCTCGATGTTGCCGAACGCCGCATGGCCGAAGCTGGCAGCGGAGTTCCTGGAGGCGAAGAAAAGCCCGCAGACGCTGCAAACCTTCGTCAACACCGTTCTGGGCGAGGCATGGCGCGACGCTGGCGAGGAACTGGACGGCGACTCCCTCCTCGACCGCGTGGAGCCGTTCGGTCTTGACCGTCTGCCAGCCGAAGTCCTGGTCGTGACGGCGGGCCTCGACGTCCAGGACGATCGAATCGAGATCACGACGGCCGGATGGACGAAGGACGGCGACGCGCTCGTGCTGGGTCACGAAATCGTGTGGGGCTCGCCGCTCGCGTCCGATACATGGGTGGAAGTTGACGACCTCCTCAAACGGTCATGGCGGCATCCGAACGGTGGCCTTCTGAAGATCGACGCGGCCGTGGTCGACTCCGGCTCCGGCGGCCACACCGACGCCGTCTATGCGTTCTGCCGACCGCGCACCGTGCGCCGCGTGTTCGCTGGCAAGGGCGTCGCCGGCTTCCAGCGGCCGCTTGTGCAACTGTCAAAGGTGCGGGAAATCCGTTTGATTTTGGTTGGCGTCGACGCGGCGAAAAGTCAAATCATGAACCGTCTTCAGGCGGGCCGCACGATCCGATTCAGCGATAGCCTCGACGCGACCTGGTTTGAACAGCTTGCCAGTGAAAAGCGCGTCGTGCGCTATCATCGTGGTCAGCCGGTCCGCGCATTCGAGCGCATCCCCGGCCGCCGTGGCGAAGCGTTGGATTGCTTGACCTACTCGCTCGCCGCCCGGCAACTGGTGAATCTCGACCTCGACCGGCGCGAAGAGGAACTGGCGTCGCCGCGAATGCCGAAGAAACCGCCCAGCGTGGTCCGCAGCGCATGGTTGGATCGCTAATCACCATAGCGCTCACGCATTTCTTCCAGCATGCGCTTCAGTTCACCTGTTCGGCTCACGGTCGCAGACTCCAATTCGCTGGCAAAAATAAGAGGAGCCATAGAACCGCCCTCAAATTCGGCTGCGGCAAACTCCGCTTGGGCTTGAGCGTATTTCCCCCAACGTTCCTGTGTTTCTGTCAGGGCGGAAGTCTGGGCTTCGCTCATCCAGCCCGAACGCTCCAAAGCGATAATAGCGCGCTCCATTTGCTTTTTCGCTACGTCCGCGCGGCGGCCTGCCTCCATATTCATTTCGGCCTGCGTCATGAAGGTGCTGTCGATAATTTCTATCGCGGTCTCGACGAACGCTTCTTGTTGGCTGGACAAGACGCTCATGAATTGAGTGGCATCATCGCGAGCGTGCTTTACTAGATCGGGGTCTTTTCCTAGCGATTTCAGTTTTTCCATTATGTCGAGCGTCAGAATATTTTCTTCGACATTCGCTTTTTGACGAGAAGAAGGAATGAAACGATTAAACCACTCGGTGCTGGCGGGAATGAAGGCGGATCGAACAAGGTCCGCAATAAATCCTAATACGAAGCCAGCCAACCATTCCATTTTTCTACCCCCGCCAATGCCGTCGGGAAAAGCTACATGGCCTTCCTCTGCCAGACAATGCGGGTCAGGAAGCTCGACCGTTCTGACGTGCTGAAAACTCCTATTCGAATCAGCAGCCCCATGGTGATTGCCAGTCGTCCACCATGGTCATGTTGACCTTACCGCCGGACGCGAAGGCGAGCACGTCGTCGGGCGAAGGAACGCCCTCCTTGCGGAACATCAGGCGCACTGCCAGCACCGACAGCAAGAGCGGATAGCGCTTCGTCGCCCCCTCCGCGAGAATCTGGTTCGCTTCGTAGCGAATGGCTTCCATCCGTTTCAATTCGCTCTGCATTGGCTCGTCCTTTTACCGGGGGGGCCGGGCAGTTCCCCGCCCGGCCCGTTGGCTATCGGTCGACCCTCTCGGATCGCAAATAGAACTAGCCGATACCTGGCATCCGGTCAAGAATATATCGCATTGTGACCCTTTGGTTGCTTATAGCTACCTTTAGTTGCTCATTTACATTGCTTCGAATCCGAGTAAACGTGGCATCCAAGATTTACCCTTGGGAGTCCTGACAATGCTCGAAAACAACCATCTCTTAATTTCGAAGCCGATCTCGCGAAATCCGGGCCACTTCCTCACTATCGCTGACGTTGCGGAAGCGGTCGCGGAACCGGGAGAAGACAAGGCGAAGATGATCGCCGCACTCCGGCAATTCGCTGTGCAGGGCTACCTTTTCGCGCCGTATCGCGAGACCGAAGCGCGCCAGGCGTATCTCTATGCTCCCGCAACGTGCCTCGTGGCCGCGACCCTTCTCCGCATGACCGAGATGGGCCTTCGCGATGCGCGGGCCTGCCACATGGCCGCGAAGGCGCTCTACCAGTGGAACGCGAAGGACGGCGAAGCGCCCGGCTATTCGCCCGGCGCGCTGGTCATCAAGAATTATGTCGAGGGGGCCGCGAACTGGACTTTGGAACTTTGGTCTTTGCGCAGCGACAGCGGCACGGTTGTCCATGACGCTCGCATCTACAATCCGGCCGCCGGTAGCGGGCCTTCGCTGACCTACGACCTGTCAAAATTCGCGCAGCGTGCCGTGCTCGCCATCGACCTTGGCGACGTACTGGACCGGATGCACTCGCGGGGCGCGGTGAACTGACCATGCGCTTGCTCGACCGCCTTTTCCGCCGCACGACGCGGCCGCAGCACGTCCGCCGGTTCGATGGCGCGGCGGGCGGCCGGCGCGGTTGGGGCATGGGCAATTTTGGCGCGATCAATCCCGAGGTCGCCGCCGCTGGGGCGAGCCTTCGCGGTCGCGCCCGCTACCTCGCCGCGAACAATCCACTGCTTTCCAACGCTGTCGCCAACTGGACCGGCGCGCTGGTCGGCCCCGGCATCGTGCCGACCAGTCAGCATCCCGACGCCAGCGCTCGCCGGGTGTTGGCGAAACTTTTCAACACCTGGGCCGAAGTGGCGGACGCGGACGCACGCACGACCTTTTGGGGCCTCCAGGCGGATGTCGCGCGCGGCCTTGTCGTGGACGGCGAAGCCTTCGTCCAGTTTCTCGATTCAGACGGCGTTCGACTCCGGCTAATCCCGCCGGAGCTGGTCGACGAGTCGATGACGCGTGAACTCGGCAACGGCGGCGTGATCGTGCAGGGCGTCGAGTTCGACACCGACGGGCGGCGGGTCGCGTACCACGTCCTACCATCGCGCCCCCACGATCAGTTCGCCACTTACGCGCCACCGGTGCGGATCGACGCTTCGGAAATCCTTCACATCATGCGTCCGCTGGCGGCCGGACAGGTTAGGGGCGTCTCCTGGCTCACGCCCGTCATCTTACCCGCCAGCGAATTGGACCAGCTTACCGACGCGCTGCTCATGGGCGTCAAGATCGCCGCCATGCACGCGGGGTTTCTGGTCGATCAGAACGGCACCGGGGAGGCGTATGACGGCACCGGCGAGGGCGGAATCCTCGAAACCGGACTTGAGCCGGGTACGTTGAAACGGTTGCCGACGGGCGTTGACGTGAAGTTTTCGACGCCGCAGCAGGCCCAGCAAACGACCGAATTTGTGAAGGCGCAGCTGCGGCAGCTCGCCGCCGGTCTCGGCCTGCCGACGCACTTTGTCGACGGCGACTTGACCGGCGCGAACTACAGTTCCTTGCGCGCCGGGCTTCTGCCATTCCGCCAGCGCGTCGAGCAAATCCAATACGGCACTTTCGTTCCGCAGTTCCTCGCGCCCGTGTGGCGGCGCGTCGTCACCTATGCGGGCCTTTCCGGCGAACTCGACGACTTCGGCCCGGAATGGCTGGCGGTCGAATGGTTGCCGCCCAAGCCCATGCAGGTCGACCCGCTGAAGGACACGCAAGCGACCGTCGCCGAAATCGAGGCCGGGCTTACCAGCCGCCGCAAGGCCGTCGCCGAACGCGGCTGGTCCATCGAACAACTGGACGAAGAGATCGCCGCCGAAAAGGAGCCCTCAAATGCCGGGAGTTAGGAAAGCCGCGCCCGCGCGCCGCCGCAAGTATGACGACGTTTATTGCGAGCCGGTCATTCTTCGCCACGGAAACCTGCCGTTGGAATCGCAGGACGTCATGACGCGCCGCGCGGTCATCTCGCCCGACTCGTTCGACGAAGCGGCGTTGACCGTCGAAGCGACCATCTCGACGTTTTCAGATGTGAACCGTCGCGACCATCGCGGCGGGTACGTCGAGCGGCTGGACCCGGCCGGGCTCGACGCGACGCGGCTTGTCGGCGCGCCCGTCCTGGACGGCCATCGGCAGGCGAGCGCCCGCGACACCATTGGTGTCGTGACCGCCTATCGCATGGCCGGCAACGCGCTCATTGCCACGATCCGCCTGCTTCAGTCCGACGATGTGAAGCCCATCATCGAGCGCATTCGGCAGGGCATCATTCGCGGCGTCTCTGTCGGCTACCGCGTCCAACGCTGGGCCGACTCCATCGAAAACAAGGTCCGCGTCCGCACGGCGGCGGCGTGGTCGATCTTTGAAGTTTCCGCCGTGCCGGTCCCGGCCGATCCCGGAGCAACCTTTCGGAGTGAGAACATGGAAGACGAAGACATCATCGAGACCGTCGAAGACACCCCGGCCGAAAACCGCGCCGCCATCCGCCAGATTGCCCGCTCCGCCGGCATGACGACCGACCAGGCGGACGATATGATCGACCGCGATTTGTCGATCACCGAAGCGCGTGCGGAAGCTTTTCAGGCGATGCAGACCCGCACGCGCAACACGCCGCGCATCCGCGTCGTGAGCCCATCCAGCGAAGACCCGGCCGTCATGCGCACCCGGCGCGCCGATGCGCTCTACGCCCGCGTTTCCGGCACCGCGCCGACCGACGAAGCCCGGCCGTTCATGGCCGAAACCCTTCGCGACATGGCGCGGGCGTGTGTCGAAACCGCTGGCATCTCTACGCGCGGCATGGACGCCGACTCGCTCTTTCGCGCAGCGATGCACACGACCAGCGACTTCCCCCAGCTTTTGACCGGCACGGGCAACCGCACGCTGATGGCGAGCTATCAGGCGGCCGCCTCGCCGATCAAGACGACGCTCGCCCGCCAGACGACGCTTTCGGATTTCCGGCCTGGCACGAAACTCAAGCTGTCCGACATCGGCCTGCTTGAGCGCGTGAGCGAATCGGGCGAAATCACCCACACGTCTCGCGGCGAGGCGGCTGAGTCGTATGCGCTCGAAACGCACGCGACGCAGTTCGCGATTTCCCGGAAAGCGCTGATCAACAACGACCTTGGCGCGTTCCGGGACTGGGGAGCCACGGCCGGCCGCATGGCGGCGGAGACCGAAGCGAACCTTCTGGTCACTAAGCTGCTCGCGAATCCCGCCATGGGCGAGGACGGCGCAAACCTCTTCAGCGCTGCCCATGGCAACCTTGCCGCGCCCGGCGGCGCGGTGGACGTGGCGGCCCTGTCCGACGCTCGCCTCGCCATGCGCGGAATGAAGGCGCTGGATGGCAACACGCCGATCAACGCGACGCCGAAGTTCCTGCTTGTCGGGCCGGCGCTTGAGACGGCGGCCGAACAGGTCTTGGCAACGATCTACGCCACGACCTTCGGCGACGCGAACCCGTTCGCTGGCCGGTTGTCGCTTTTGGTCGAACCCCGGATCGTCGATTCGTCCTGGTACGTCTTCGCAGACCCGGCGGTCCTTCCGACCCTCGAATACGCGTATCTGTCGTCGGCGCAGGGGCCCCAGATGGCGTCGCGTGAGGGCTGGAATACGCTGGGAGTGGAATTCCGCGTGGTGCTCGATTTCGGGGCCGGCGCGGTTGATTGGCGCGGTGCCTATCTCAATCCGGGCGCGTAAGCATGGCCGTCTCCCTCGCCGATCTGGTCGCATGGCGCGACGCTCTTTTCGAAGCTCGACTTCAAGGTGTGCGGCGTGTCCGCGATCAGAACGGCGAAGAGGTGGAATACCGCTCCGATCGGGAAATGGCCGCCGCGCTCGCGGCCGCCGACGCGGCGATTGCAGGCAAGCGGCCTTCCACCATCCTCTTCAAAACTTCGAAAGGACTTTGATCATGAAGAACTATGTGCAGAAGGGCGAGAATTTGACCCTTCCCGCGCCCTACGCCCTGTCGAGCGGCGACGGGGCTTTGGTTGGCTCTATCTTCGGCGTGGCCGCTGGCGACGCCGCGATCGGCGCTGAAGTCGATCTTGTGACCGAGGGCGTGTTCGTCCTGCCCAAAGTCGCGCTCGACGCCATGGCGGTCGGCACGCCCGTCTACTGGGATGACGCCGCGAAGCTCGTCACTATCACGGCGACCGGCAACACGAAGATCGGCGTGAGCGTCGCAACGGCGGTCAACCCGTCCGGCACGACCAGCGTGCGTCTCAACGGCGCGTTCTGATCCAACCGGGCAAGTGGATTCCTGACCTCTCCGCTCGCCCATAACTCAGCGCATGGGACCGTAACCAAAGGTTCGGTCATGGATATGTTGGCGAGGGTGCGCAAAGCCCATGCCGCAGCGGCAAAACTCGTGCGCGAAAACCCGGTCTATCTTCCGATCTTCCGAGCGTTCGAACGCGATTTGGAAGAACTGGAAGCGCTGGAACGCGCGCATAAGGCGACGCTCGAAACGACCTCGTGAAGATGCTTGAGATCAGCCCCCTTGCCGTAGCGCTCGCGATTGTAGGCATGACCGAACAGGTCGCGCCGCACGCGCTCGTCAACGCGGGCGGCGATCATCCGGTCTTCGAACGCGTGCCGGAGCCCATAGAGGCTATGGGCAGGCGTTTCGAGCAACCCGTTCTCGCGCAGGAACTTGTTCACGGTGTCGCTGATCTTGTCCTTGCCCCGATAGGCGGGGAACCCATCGGGGCATTGCCGGAAGGCGTCGAGCGACACGCCCGCCAGCGGGATAAGCCGCTTGCTCGTGGCGTTCTTCAGCTGCCGTCCGACCGGTTCGATAGAGACATAGGGCACGGTGCCGTCGAGCCGGATATGCTCCGGCAACAGGCCGGCCGCCTCGCTGGGGCGATAACCGGTGTTGACCATGCCGAGGACGATGCAGCGCGCTTCCGTGTTGAGTCCGTCGAGCACGCCGGGCGCAAGCAATTTGGTCTCGATCCATTCCGTCGAGAAGGGCGGCCGTACCCGCTTCTCGCCTTCCTTCAGGGCGACGTCGGTGAAGGGCAGGACCAGCCCCAGCCGCTTCATTCGGTTGACCGTCCGCAACGTGTCGGCGAGATGCGTGAAGTCCTTGTTGGCGCTGTTGGGTGTCTTGCCTTCGGTCTCGACCCGTTCGACCCACCACTGGCGAAATTCGAGCACGTCGTCGGGCGTGATCTGGTCTATGGCCTTGTCGCCGACGACCTCCACGAAATTGCGCACGGCCTTGATGCGCGGATTCTTCCATCGCCGAAGCTGGTCTTCGCTTTTGCCGAGGGTGCGGTCCCTGGCGAGCGTCCAGAACATTTCCAGCGCCCGGTTGACGGTGATCGGCGGCGGGGTGACCCCGCCGAGGATGGCGGCCGCTTCGATCCGGTCCGGCTCGCCGTTGCGCATGACCGCTTCCAAGCGTTCAAGCCGTTCCTGCCGTGGCAGGGCGGCGACCTTCTCGACGGGCAGGTAGCGGAAGCCGCGCATGGCGGCGAGATTGCGCGCGGCCTCATAGCGCCGTTCGGCGTCGTCTACCTCGCCGGCAAGACGGGCCTCCCACGCGGCTTCCATGAGGCTCCACGCGACCGGGGCCTTGCGTTTGGCCTCGTTCTCGGAATCGGTGTGCAGGCTTATCCAGATGGTCCCGCGCGGCTCGACGCTGCCGTAACGCTTGGGCACGCGCCGGACGAGATGATAGGTGCTGCCGCGTTTGGTGATGTTCATGATCTTGCCCGCAAAATGCACAGCAAAATGTATAGCATAGGTTGCCAATGCGAGGCCAGACGAAAATCGGAAATCGCGATTTCTTCAGTAATATCAATGGATTATGAGTATCGCGTGGGGCATGATAATGGCGGATGGGGTGGGATTCGAACCCACGAGACGGTCTCCCGCCTGCCGGTTTTCAAGACCGGTGCCTTCAACCGCTCGGCCACCCATCCCGCTCCGCCCGCTTAATGGCGATGGCGACGGGAGGCAAGGCGAGTCGGCGCAGGAATGCATATCGGTCCGCACGGGACGGCCTGCGCCAGCCGGATGGACGTTCGTCGCCGGGGCGATTCACGGATTTGTGCGGTGATTGAAACAAATCGTGACAAAATTGACGAAGAGGCGAAAGCGTGGCGGAATTTTGGCGGATGTAAGGCGAAGGCTGAGGCGAGTTGCCGATTTCCTACGTCCCCGCTCGAGAAAGGCGTGGCCATCGCACAGAATTTCCGGCTTTCCCGACAGTGCCTTACCTCCTTCATGACCGGGGCCGCGGACGCCGACACAGGGCCATTCGCCTCCAACTTGCTGTCGTCGTAACCGTTGCGCGACTCCCTGACCCCGGCAGGTCAGGTTCGCGGCATGGCGGCGATGCCAGGATCGTTCGGCCGGAATGCGTTGATTCGCGTGTTCGGCGGTTGTTAAGTCTTTGTCTGCATGGGTGCGCCGCGCTGGGGAGCGTCTGTTCGCACCCGCGTTGACAGATGCATGGAAGAGGGGGTGCCGCATGGGCTATGCCATTGCGGATATGAAACGGAGCGCGATCCTGACGGGTATGCTCGTCTCGGTTGGACTTCTGGTATCGGGTTGCCAGGGCGCGCGATCGCCGGTCCAAGAGATGGCCGACATCAGTACGACCGTGAAGTTCGATTCCAAGACCTTTGGTGTTCCAGCCAGTCCGCGGGTGACGACCTCGAAAAACATCCGCAAGGGCGGCGGCCGCTCCCAGGTCGGCAAGCCCTACAAGGTGCGCGGCCAATGGTATTATCCCAAGGATGAGCCGGGTTATGTGAACACCGGCATCTCCTCCTGGTATGGACCGAACTTCCACGGCCGCCTGACCGCCAATGGCGAAATCTACGACATGTACGGGTTGTCGGCCGCCCATAAGACCTTTCCGCTGCCGTCCTATGCGATGGTCACCAATCTGACGAACGGAAACCGGGTGATGGTGCGGGTCAACGACCGAGGGCCTTATGCCCACGGCCGCGAGATTGATGTGTCCTCGCAGGCCGCCGACCTCCTCGACTTCAAGACCGCCGGCACGGCCAATGTGAAGGTGGAATATATCGGCCGGGCGCCGCTCGAAGGCGATGACACCCAAATGCTGATGGCCAGCTTCGAGCGCGGTGGGGAATGGAATTCCTCCGGCGCCGAGGCCGTCATGGTGGCGGCGGCAGACCAGCCAATCTCGGGCAGGAACGGCCTCGCGCATGTCGCATACGACGCGGCGAAACCAGAGTTGCCTGGGGTTCGACCGCTCGACCATCTGGCGCGGGATCTCTGGACACCAGTCCCGTCTGTCGGACAGTCAGTGCCGGTCCCGACATCGCCGGCCTTCAGCTCGTCCTATGCATCTGAGTCACGAGCGTCGGGAGCACCCCGTGCTCTCAGGGCGTTTGGCGCCCGCGGCGCTTCAGCTGAGCGGATCGCAATTGGCCTGATCGACGAAGCGGTGGCCGAACGTGTTCGTTTCCTCGTCAATGGGAAGGGCGATCTGATTGAAGAAGCCGGACCGGAGGCCGGTCTGATCTCGGCGAGCCTCGCCGTCGCTCGGGGCGAGGATGTCGACGCGGTGCTTCTCGCGCTGTGGCAGGCTGGCGCCGACGAAGCCTTCGTCGTTCGGAACTGATTTCGACCGGCTTCCGCAACCATCTGACGCCAATTCTTGCGATCGAAACACCCGATAGCCTAGTTTGGGGTCAAGAACGGCATCAGCGCGCGTTCGCAACGGGCCTTCCGGGAAAGATGGTGTCCATGAGTCGAGCAGGTTTCCTCAAGACGCGTGTCCTGTTCGCGGCAGGTATTCTGGCGGCGGTGGTCGCGTCGAATCCGACATTTTCGCAGGAACCTGCTACGGCGTCGCGGATCGAAACGGCGGCGAAGCAAGCGCTCCTGGTCGACGGCGAAACCGGGACGGTGCTTTTCCAGAAAGATCCCGACGCGCCATTTCCCCCTGCCTCTCTCGCCAAGATGATGACGATGGAGATCGTATTCGCGGCATTGCGCGCCGGCGAGTTGCGCATGGATACGGAATTTCCGATCAGCGAACACGCCTGGCGGACCGGCGGCGCTCCGTCGGGCTCCTCCACCATGTTCGCCAAGCTGAATTCCCGCGTTCCGGTCGAGGCGTTGATCCGCGGCACCATCGTCCAGTCGGCGAACGACGCGGCGATCGCCATTGCTGAGGGGATGGACGGCTCAGAGGAGGCTTTTGCACAGAGGATGAACGAGCGCGCCCGTGAATTGGGAATGACCGCCTCGCGTTTCGTCAATCCGACCGGGCTCCCGGCTGACGGCCAAGAAGTCACGGTGCGCGATCTGCTGACTTTAGCGCGCTATATCCGCGCAACATATCCCGAGTTGTACAAGATCTATGCCGAGCCCGCCTTCGAATGGAACGGGATTTTCCAGCGCAATCGCAATCCGCTTCTGGCGATGGAACTCGGTGCCGACGGCATGGGAACCGGCTATACGGAAGCGTCGGGTTATGCCCTGGTCGGTGTGACGCAGATGGACGGCCGGGTGACCTTTCTGGCGATGAGCGGCCTCGAGAAGTCCAAGGAGCGCGCCGATGAGGCCCGCCGTCTGTTGACCTTTGCCGAGGAGGCCTTCGAGCCCCGCATCCTGTTCGAGAGCGGCGCGAGCATTGGCACCGCAAGCGTCTTTGGCGGCAGTTCGGGCAGCGTCCCGCTGGCCGTCCGCCAACCCGTCAAGCTATTGGTTCCGGTCGATGCTCAGGACCGCGTCTCGGCCCAGATCCGCTACAATGGGCCGCTGATCCCGCCAATCAATGAAGGTGACAGGGTTGCTTCGCTGGAAATCCGCGTCGATGAGGACATAGTGATGACCCAAGCTCTTTATGCTGGCGCTTCCGTCTTCGCCGGGGACTTCGCGGACCGCGCGATGGGAGCGGTCAAGGAACTGGCCGTCGGCTGGCTCCGCGCCTTTTGATCTGCGAGATTCGGACGCCCATTGACCAGTTTTTTCATCACATTCGAAGGCGGCGAGGGCAGCGGCAAGACGACGCAAATCGCCCGTCTTGCCCGCCACCTGGAAGCCCAGGGCCGTATCGTGGTGACCACACGCGAACCCGGCGGTTCGCCCGGCGCCGATGCGATCCGGCACGTCATCCTGTCGGGCGCGGCCGAGGAACTTGGGCCGGAGGTAGAGGCCATTCTGTTCGCCGCGGCGCGCGCCGATCATGTGGCGGCCGTGATACGTCCGGCGATCCAGCGCGGCGAGGTCGTTCTGTGCGATCGGTTTCACGATTCCACCCGTGTCTATCAATTCCTGGACGCCTCCCTCGACCGTGATCTGATGAAACGCCTCGAGCAGGCCGCGACCGCGGGGCTATACCCAAATCTGACGATCATCCTCGATGTCCCGGCCGGCATCGGGGCGGAGCGCGCCCGTGAACGACGAAAAGGCGGCACGGCCGACCGGTTCGAGAAGGAAGGCGAGGCCCTGCACGAGAGACGGCGGCAGGCCTTCCTCAAGATTGCCGCCGAAGAGCCGGATCGCTGCGTCGTCGTCGATGGGACACGGGCGGAGGATGTGGTCGCCGCGGAAATCGCCGGCATCGTCGATGATCGGCTAGAAGCGGCGCGATTCGAGGCAATTTGCCAATCTCTCAACGCGAGGCAGGGAACGTCATGAACGACCTGCCGCTCGAAACGCCGGAAGCCCACGACGATCTCGACGGCGTACCGGCGCCGCCGGCGACACTCACGCTGTCGGGCCATGAGAACGAATGGCGGGAACTCGTTGCGGCCGGGGCTAGCGGACGTCTTCATCATGCATGGCTTTTCCAGGGGCCGCGCGGCATCGGCAAGGCCACGACGGCCTTCGCCTTCGCGCGGCATCTACTGGCGGGGCCGCGGCCGGACGAACCGGAGGCGGCAACGCCGGTATTCTCGCCAGACGACGCGACTGTCCGTCAAATCGCCTTCGGGACGCATCCGAACCTGATCCACGTCGCGCGGCCGCCAGTCGAAAAGGGTACGGGCTTCAGGACGCAGATCACCGTCGACGAGGTCCGCAAGCTCAACCGCTTCTTTCATGCGACGGCATCGGGTTCCAATTGGCGGATCGCGTTGATCGACCCGGCCGACGACATGAACCGCAGCGCGGCCAATGCGCTTTTGAAGATCTTGGAGGAGCCCCCGCCGCGGTCGCTGTTTCTGATCACCAACCACACCCCCGGCCGGTTGCTTCCGACGATCCGCTCTCGTTGCCGGCTGTTGCAGTTCAAGCCGCTGGATGAGGACGACCTCGCGGCGACCCTCGCCCATTGCCTGCCGAGCGCCGACGCGGAGGAAATTCGTGCCGCGGCACGGATTGCCGAGGGCAGCGTCCGCGAGGCCATCTCGCTGATCGCTCACGGCGGGATAGAGATTCGCAGCACCCTGGACCAATTGCTCCAGGCCGACAGGCCTGATTGGAACGCTATCCATTCCCTGGCCGACGCCTTGACGCTCAAGGGGCGGGAATCGGCCTATGAGCTGCTTGTCGCGGCGCTGCTCTCCGCGATCGCCGAAGCCAGCGAGACATGCCTACGGGCCGGCGACGGGGAGGGCGCGGCGGCGTTGGCCTCGCTGTGGCAGGACGAAACCACGCGGCTTCGGGAAGCCGCAGCCTATAATCTGGACCGAAAGCAGGCTCTCCTCACACTGTTCGACGGGTTCTATCACCGGCGGGCGCGGCACCGGGCCGCCTGACACGCCCCCTGTGCCCGCGCCGAACCGGCAACGGCGCCGATTGAGCCGTTTAGCGCAATGCTCTATGTCGCGGGTACGACATTGCTTCCCGCACCGGATTTGACGAAAGCCCCGATGGCCGAACGCTTCTACCTGACCACCGCGATCTCCTATCCGAACGGTCGCCCGCATATCGGCCACGCGTACGAGCTGATCGCGACCGACGCGCTGGCGCGCTTCAAGCGGCTCGACGGCTACGAGGTGTTTTTCCTGACCGGCACGGACGAACACGGCATCAAGATGCTGCAGAGCGCGCGCGACCAGGGGCTGGCGCCGAACGAACTGGCCGAGCGCAATTCCGCTGAGTTCGAGCGCATGGCCAAAGCGCTCGGCGGCACAAACGACGACTTCATCCGCACCAGCGAAAAGCGGCATGTCGCTGCGAGCCAGGCGATCTGGACGAAGATGGCGGCCGCTGGCGACATTTACAAAGGCGCCTATTCCGGCTGGTATTCGGTGCGCGACGAGGCCTATTACGGCGCCGACGAGACCACCGTCGGCGAGGACGGCCAGCGTCGCGGTCCGCAAGGCTCGCCGGTCGAGTGGGTGGAGGAGGAAAGCTATTTCTTCCGGCTCTCGAATTTCCAAGCCCGTCTTCTGGCGCACTACGAGGCCAATCCCGACTTCATCGGCCCGGCTGAGCGGCGCAATGAGGTCGTCTCCTTCGTTCGTTCCGGCCTGAAGGATCTGTCGGTTTCCCGGACGACCTTCGATTGGGGCATTCCGGTGCCGGACGACGAAAAGCACGTCATGTATGTGTGGGTCGACGCGCTGACGAACTATCTGACGGCGACGGGATTTCCGGGCGAGGGGGAGCGGACATCCTTCTGGCCCGCCGATCTGCATGTGATCGGCAAGGACATCGTGCGGTTTCACGCGGTCTATTGGCCGGCCTTTCTGATGTCGGCCGGGATACCGCTGCCGCGTCGCGTCTTTGCCCACGGCTTTCTGTTCAACCGCGGTGAGAAAATGTCGAAATCGGTCGGCAACGTCATCGACCCGTTCGCCCTGATCGACGTCTACGGCCTTGATCGGCTGCGCTATTTCCTCTTGCGCGAGGTGCCGTTCGGCCAGGACGGAAATTACTCGCATGACGCCATCGTCAACCGAACGAATTCCGAGCTCGCCAACGATCTGGGCAATCTGGCCCAGCGCTCGCTGTCGATGGTCGCCAAGCACTGCTCCGGCGCGGTGCCGACGCCAGGTCCGTTGAGCGAAGCCGACGACGCCATCCTGTCGGCCGCGAGCAACCTGTTGCCAAAGGCGCGCGAGGCGATCGACCGGCAGGAACTCCACGCGGTCCTTGCCGCGATCATTGCGGTCGTCAGCGAGGCGAACCGATATTTCGCAGGGCAAGAACCCTGGGCGCTGCGCAAGAGCGACCCGGCGCGCATGGAGACTGTCCTCTATGTCACCGCCGAGGTGATCCGGCGGGTGGCAATCCTGCTGCAGCCCTTCGTGCCGGAGAGCGCCGCCAAGCTGCTCGACACACTCGGCGTGGCCGACGACGAACGAAGCTTCACCGACCTGACGCCGGACGTCGCCTTGGTGCCCGGCCAATCACTTCCGGCGCCGCAACCGGTATTTCCGCGTTTTGTCGAGGCGGAGACGCCCGCGTGACGATGCCGTTTCTGGTCGACAGCCATTGCCACCTCGATTTCCCTGATTTCGAGGGTGAGCACGTCGAATTGCTCAGTCGTGCAAAGGCTGAAGGGGTTGGTCTGTTCGTGACGATCTCGACCCATGTGGCCCGGATCGAGCGATTGAAACAGTTGACCCGTGCGCACGCGGAAATCTTCGCCTCGGTGGGAACCCATCCACACAATGCAGCGACGGAGCCAGATACGCCCGTGGCGGACTTGGTGCGGCTGAGCCAGGACGAAAAGATCGTCGCCATCGGCGAAGCCGGCCTCGATTACTTCTACGACAAAGCCCCGCGAGACATCCAGGAGACTGTCTTTCGGCGCCATATCGAAGCGGCGCGCGAAACGGGTTTGCCGCTCGTCATCCATTCGCGCGACGCTGACGCCGATATGATCCGAATTCTGGAAGACGAAAGCGGGAAGGGGGCCTTCCCGTTCATTCTCCACTGTTTCTCCTCCGGCCGCGGCCTCGCCGAGGCCGGGATCGCGCTCGGCGGCTATGTGTCGTTTTCCGGAATTCTGGCGTTCAAGAAATCCGAGGAGATCCGCGCCATCGCCGCCGATGTGCCGATGAGCCGGTTGCTCGTCGAGACGGACGCGCCATATCTCGCGCCGCCGCCGTATCGTGGCAAGCGAAACGAGCCGGCTTACGTGCGTCACACAGCAGAGGTTCTAGCCGAAACCAAGGGCGTTGATCTCGGCGAAATCGCGCAACAAACGTCGAACAACTTCCTTGCCTTGTTCACGAAAATTCCCGATCCGCGCGGCGGCTGAGCGGTGGAGGACTGCTTAGTGAGCGATACGCTGCGATTGACGATTCTGGGATGCGCTTCCTCGCCGGGGGTGCCCCGGATCAATGGTGATTGGGGCGTCTGCGATCCGGCAAACCCCAGGAATCGACGCACCCGCAGCGCCGCTCTCATCGAACGAATTGGCGCCGCCGGTCGAACCGTGGTCGCCATCGATTGCGGACCGGATTTTCACCAGCAAATGCTCAGTGCATCCGTGACGCGCCTCGACGCCGTCGCGCTGACGCACTCACACGCCGACCATATTCACGGCATCGACGATCTGCGCGGCTATATGCTCGCACAGCAGACACGGATACCGGTCCATGCCGACGCCGCGACCCACGATCGCGTGCTCGAGGCGTTTCGCTATTGTTTCGAGACGCCGCCGGGCAGCAACTATCCGCCGGTCGCCCGGCACGTCGCCATCACTGCCGGGCAGAGTTTCGAGATCGCCGGACCTGGCGGATTGCTCTCGCTGACGCCGTTTCGGCAGGAGCATGGCGCGATTCATTCGCTCGGCTTCCGAGTCGGACCCATCGCTTATTGCAGCGACGTCAGCGATTTCCCCAATGAAGCAATCGCCGCGATCGACGGCGCCCGGCACGTCGTCATCGATGCGCTCCAATACAAACCGCATCCGAGCCATCTGACCGTCGCCCAGGCGCTCGCATGGATCGACCGCTTCCATGTCGACGGCGCGACGCTGACACACATGAACACGCCGCTCGACTACGACACGCTCTGCGCCGAACTGCCGGCGCATGTGCGGCCGGGATATGACGGCCTGACGATCGAATTCCCGCTGGACTGAGGTCTGTATCGATCGGGACCGATCCCGTCATCCGGCGGTGGAGTGTCCGCCACCGTTACGCCAGCAGCCATCGCCGGCCTATTTAGTTCCATAATATATCTTATGCCACTTAATGACGTGAGAGGAGCTGGCGGCAGGCGGAACAGGTTGAACGTCGATGACGACACATCCCGGCCATGCGCACTGCCCTGCTCGTCGTCCTGTTGCAGTCGGTGTGCGTCGCGACTGACACATGAGCGGTCTCTCGATGGGCATGAGGGTTGGCATGGTCATCCCTGGTGCTGGAGCCAAGTGCATCACCGCGAGCAACCTTTCGCGGGCAGACGGCTTAACCCTCCACGGATCGCGCACCGGTTTGCATGCGCACGCTTTCAAGGAGACGACAATGAGCATGTTCGGCAACATCATGAACAAGATTTTCGGGCAAGGGTCCGCAGAGGCGGCGGAGGCGCCTGCTTCCTCGAAAGCACCTTCGGCGAGCCCCGCGCCCCAGAAGCCAGCAAGCAACGATCAGGGTGCATCACCGTCCGCGACTGCTCAGGTGACGTCGCCAAAACCCGCGCAACCGGCAACGTCCATGCCGCCGGCAACCGGCGGATCGTCAGAAGCGGCGCCGGCCCGAACTGTCGACGTCGGCGCGGTTCTCGACAAGATGGCGGCTTCGCACAAGGGCGGCGGCGGCCATTACCAGACATCGATCGTCGACCTCCTCAAGCTTCTCGACATGGATTCCAGCCTTGCTGCCCGCAAGGAACTGGCCGACGAATTGAACGTCCATGCAGGGCCAGATGGCAGCGCGGAGGAGAACATTGCGCTTCATAAGGCGGTGATGCAGAAACTCGCGGAAAATGGCGGCGTTGTGCCCGAAAGCCTGCGCAACTGATGAACCGTCCGGGCGCTGCGGCAGCTTGATGCGGCGCCCGGATCCTTGTGGTGTGATGCGGGCAGTTTCATCGCAAATCGTTGTTCGCGGGCTGGATGGGCGGCGTTCATAAAACCCGCGTTCTTGCACATGAATATCTTCGCGTTAGCGCAGGCTGCAGGTACCGACCGCCCGCTTCTCTTGTTCACAAGCCAAGCCGGCGAAGAGGGTGCAATCGGCCCGGCAGCGTCATAACCCGCGCAAGGACGACCACATGACACCCTCCAAAAACGTCGCCCGTCTCGTGGAAATCATGGCAGCTCTGCGCGAACCAGAAACCGGGTGTCCGTGGGATATCGAGCAAAATTTCGCGACGATTGCGCCCTATACGGTCGAGGAGGCCTACGAAGTGTCTGACGCGATCGAGCGCGACGACATGGCCGATTTGCGTGAGGAATTGGGCGACCTCTTGCTTCAGGTCGTCTACCATGCCCAACTCGCCGCGGAACAAGGCCTGTTTGAATTCGGCGACGTCGTCGAGACGATCACGCGGAAGATGGTCCGCCGGCATCCGCATGTATTCGGTGACGCCGTCGCGCGCTCTGCCCGCTCTGCCAAGGGCCAGTGGGAAAAGATCAAGGCGGAGGAAAAGGCCGAGAGAGCAGCATTGCGGGCGAAACTTGCCGGCGACGCATGCTCACCAAGTGGAGCCAACGGCGCCGAGCGGCCGCGGCATCTCGACGGAATTCCCACCGCGTTTCCGGCGCTGACGCTGGCGCTCAAGGTGCAGAAGAAGGCAGCCGACACCGGCTTCGACTGGGACCGGCCGGAGCCAATCCTGGAGAAGATCGACGAGGAACTGGGCGAATTCGCCGAGGCGATCGCAGCCCATGACCGAGATGCAAGCGAGGCGGAACTCGGCGACCTTTTGTTCAGCGTCGTCAATCTCGCCCGCTTCCACGAGATCGACCCGGAGCTGGCGTTAAGACGCTGCGTGCGCAAATTCCGGGACCGGTTCGGCTTTATCGAGGATCAGCTCGAAACGACCAACCGATCGCTACATTCGGCAAGTCTCGACGAGATGGAGGCCTTGTGGGTGGCGGCGAAGCGCCGATCGGCTCCTTCGCCAGACTGAGGCGCCAGGCGACGGATGTCTTCTATTTTGCCTTGGTTTCTCGATTTGGACGTCGCGACTGCTGGGAGGCGCGACGTGAAGCAGCATCGGCGATGGCGATCCAATTTTCGGCCTCGTCCTGATCATCGAGTGCGGACTCCGGCATGCGGTAATAGGGCATGCGCGTCGGCGCCCGGCCCTCGCGCGCATAGGTCCAGCGCGTCAGATCGGCTGCCTCGTAAATGGGCCCACTGAGCGCGTCGCTCTTCAGATAGAGTTCTCCCTGGACCACGACGGCGACGATCCGATCTCCGGAGTAGACCCCCTGCCCGCCGAACATCCTGCGAACGCGGACATCAGCAAGCGAGACGAAGAGGTCCCGCAGGAAATCCTCGTCCATCCGGTTTTAGCCGGCGTGGCCGGCAAGCGCAGCCAGATCCGCCTGCTTCAATTCGACCGACTCGCCACAGCCGCAGGCCGAAGTCTGATTGGGATTGCGGAAGGTGAAGCCCGAGCGCAGTACGGTCTCCTCGTAGTCCATCTCGGTGCCAAGCAGGAACAGGACGGCCTCCGGGGCGATGAAAACGCGTGCGCCGTCTTTTTCGATCGAGTCTTCGCCCGGTTTCGCTTCAGTCGCCAGATCGACCGTATATTCCATGCCGGCGCAGCCGCCCTTCTTGATGCCAACGCGAAGGCCAAGGGCATCCTCGCCTTTGGTGGCCAGAACCGCCTTGACGCGGTCGGCGGCGGTGTCGGTCATGCTCATGACGGTGAAACGGCCCATGGCGGTTTCCTTTTCGGCTGTCCAAGGTCTTGCGGATTCTACACGAAACATGGGCGGTATGGCGACACTACGCAAGCTGAACACAATGTCCTCCTCTCGCCCGGGTATGATTGTCTGGCGCTCAAGAGCGCGTCCACAACTCGCGGGTGGCGAGTTCCGCGGCATGGCCGTCGGGATCACGGAAATACAGGCTGTGTCCCCGCCCCTTCGACCACTCGACCTCGCTCTCGACGCTTACACCGCAGGCGACAAGATGATCGCGCCATTCGTCGACTGAGCCTTCCGGGATCGCCAACGCGAAATGAATGGGCCCGCTGCCGTCATGCGGCGGGATCGTACCGCCGGGCGTCGTCACGACTTCGAGCGTCGACCCGCGCGCGAAAAGGATAAGAACCGTCCCGTCCGGCAAACGGAAGACGGTGATACGGTCTTCCGCGAACAGCGGCGACAGGCCCAGAACGCGGCGGTAGAAGTCGCGCGACCGTTCCATGTCGTCGACATAAAGGCAGGTTTCCAAAAGCCCGGCGAGTGGTGGAGCCATGGGTACGCCTGCGTCGCCGATCAGAACCAGCCGACGGCGACCTGTGCCTCTTCGCTCATGCGCTCCGGCGTCCACGGCGGATCGAAGACGAGATCGACCCGGACCTGCCCGACGCCGGCGACGGAGTTAACGGCGTTCTCGACCCAGATCGGCATTTCGCCGGCGACGGGGCAGCCTGGCGCCGTCAGCGTCATTTCGACATCGACATTGCGCTCGTCGTCGATGTCGATCTTGTAAATCAGGCCGAGCTCATAGATGTCGGCCGGAATCTCCGGGTCGTAGACGGTCTTCAGCGCGCCGACGATGTCGTCGGTGAGGCGCGTCAACTCCTCCGCGGGCAGCGCCGACACGGGCGCCGCGTCCTCGGAGGCCACCGCACCGTTTGCATCCGGAGTATCATCGTTCGCCGGCGTCGTGATCTCGGCTTCGTCAGTCATGAATTGATCCTCAGGCCCGGTCGTCAGGCAAAGAAGCGTCTGGCTTTTTCGAGGGCTTCCGCGAGGCGGTCGATTTCCGCCAGTGTGTTGTACATACCAAATGATGCCCGACATGTGGAGGTCGCGCCGAAACGCTTCAAGAGCGGCTGGGCGCAGTGGGTCCCGGCCCTGACCGCAACCCCCTCCCGGTCGATCACCATCGACACGTCGTGGGCGTGGATGCCTTCCAGGTCGAAGGAGACGATCGCCCCCTTGCCCGGCGCTTCGCCGTAGATTCGGAGCGAATTCACTGCTTTCAGCCGCTCATGCGCGTAGTCCCTGAGGCTTTCCTCATGGGCCGCGATCGCATCGCGGCCGATCATGTTCATGTAGTCGATCGCAGCGCCGAGCCCGATCGCCTGGACGATCGGTGGCGTGCCGGCCTCGAAGCGGTGCGGCGGCGCATTGTAGGTCACGGTTTCCTCGGTGACCTCGACGATCATCTCGCCGCCGCCGTTGAACGGCCGTGTGCGCTCGAGCATATCGCGCCGACCGTAAAGAATCCCGATTCCGGTCGGGCCATAGAGCTTGTGACCGGTGAGGACATAGAAGTCGCAACCGATGTCCTGGACGTCGACCGGCATGTGGACGGCGGCCTGGCTGCCGTCGACAAGAACCGGAATGCCCTTGGCGTGAGCGAGCGCGGTCACGGCCTTCACGTCGACGACCGTGCCCAGCACATTGGACATATGGGTCGTCGCCACCAGCTTGGTGCGTGGCGTGATCGCCTTTTCAAAGGCCTCGATGTCGATCGATCCGTCGTCTTCCACCGGCACGAAGACGAGCTTGGCGCCATTCCTCTCGCGAATGAAGTGCCAGGGAACGATATTGGAGTGGTGTTCCATGATGGTCAGGACGATCTCGTCGCCCTCGCCGATCTCGTTCATCCCGTAGCCATAGGCGACGACGTTGATCGCCTCGGTGGCCGAGCGGGTGAAGACGATTTCCTCGCTGCTGGCGGCGTGGAGGAAGTCGCGCACCTTGTCCCGCGCACCCTCGAATTCCTCCGTCGCCTTGTTCGACAGGAAATGGAGCCCGCGATGGACGTTGGAATAGTCTTCGCTATAGGCCTTCTGGATTGCGTCAAGGACGGCGCGCGGCTTCTGCGCCGAGGCACCGTTGTCGAGATAGACCAGCGGCTTGCCGTAGACCTGTTTCGACAGGATGGGAAAATCCTGGCGCACGGCTTCGACGTCGTAGCCCCCGATGTCTGCGGCTGTCGCTTCGGCCTTCATGGAAACGGACTCCCGTGGCGAACCCGGAGGCTCGCGAAACTAGGCTGGATCTGATCAGGGCGCCCAATGGCGACCGGATCAAAAAGCAGCGACGATCAGTGGCTCCGTTCGAGCCAGGTGTCGATGCGTTGCATCAGCGCATCTTCGGCGGCCTCATGCTCCAGCTCCTCGACGATTTCGGCGACGAAAGCCTTCACCAGAAGCGCCCGGGCCGGCTGTTCGGGAATGCCGCGCGACATCAGGTAGAACAGATGGTCTGCGTTGATCTCGCCAGCGGTCGCGCCGTGGCCGCACTGCACGTCGTCGGCGAAGATTTCGAGTTCGGGCTTCGCCGAGAAATCGCCGTCGTCCGACAGGAGCAGCGTGTTGCAGGCCATCTTGGCGTCGGTCTTCTGCGCCTCCTTGGCCACCTTGATCATACCCTGGAACACGCCGTGACCGCCGGTAACGACATTGCGGAACGTCTCGGTCGCCGTCGTATGCGGAGCTGTGTGCCTCAACGTGGTCGTCACGTCGATATGCTGGCCTTTCTCGATGAGATTGACGCCGCGGATCTTGATATCGCCGCCCTCGCCCATCGTCTCGGCATGCACCTCGTAGCGCACCAGCGCGCCGCCCGTGTTGAGGACGAACATCCGGAACGAGGCATCGGTGCCGAGTTCGACATTGAGCTGGCCGAGATGCGCGGCCGACGCGCCCTTGGCCTGATCGACGATCCAGAGCACATCGGCGCCCTCGCCGATCGCCAGATGCGAGACCCCGGTCGAGGGCGTCGGCGACGCCGCTCCCTCGATCCGCTCGACGAACACCGCTTTCGCGCCGGCGCCTACGGTGCAGCGCGCCAGGCCATGCGAGCGATCACCCGCCTGGGAACGCAGTTCCAGCGGCGCTGTCACGTTGGTGTTCGGCGCGATCTCGATGGCGACGGCCGCCGCGCCGAAGGACGCGTTCAAAAGCCGGATCGTATCGACCGGCCGGTCGAGGTGGTTCGGCGATCGGCTCCAATCCGCCGCTTCCGTGATCGCCGACACCGTGACACCCGCCGGCACCGCGCCATTGTCGGGCGCACCGATCTCGACGACATGGCTGTTCGGCAGCAGCGGCGCCAGCAGCGTGCTCCCCTCGCCTGACGGGCCTGCGGCTGCTGTGCCCTTGTCTTCCAGCCGGCTCATCAGCAAGCGCAGGTCGGTGTAGTGCCAGGCTTCGACGCGCCGGTTCGGCAGCCCATCGCGGCGCAGCGCCTCAACCGCCGAATCCTTGGCGTCGGCGACAACGCCGGTGCTTTCGGCACGCTCGATCAGCGCCGTTTCCGCCGGCGTCCGCGGATTCATCTGATGCACATTCATCGTCACGCCGCCTCGTCGATGATCTGGCTGTAGCCCTCGTTCTCAAGCTGCAGCGCCAACTCCTTGTTGCCGGTCTTGATGATCCGTCCCTTGTAGAGGACATGCACCGTGTCCGGCACGATGTAGTCGAGCAGCCGCTGATAGTGGGTGATCACGAGGAACGACCGCTCCGGCGAACGCAGCGCGTTGACCCCGTCGGCGACGATCTTCAGCGCGTCGATGTCGAGGCCGGAATCGGTCTCGTCCATGACGCAGAGCTTGGGCTCCAGCAACGCCATCTGCAGGATTTCGGCGCGCTTCTTCTCGCCGCCGGAAAACCCGACATTGAGCGGGCGCTTCAGCATGGCCGCGTCGATCTTCAGATCGGCCGCCGCCGCCTTCACCCGTCGCATCAGGTCCGGCGTCGTCATTTCGCCCTCGCCGCGCGCCTTGCGCTGGGAGTTGAGCGCCGTCTTGAGAAACGTCATCGTCGCCACGCCTGGAATTTCCAGCGGATACTGGAAGGCGAGGAAAACACCCGCGGCGGCACGTTCGGCCGGGTCCATCTCCAGGATCGACTCGCCATTGTAGAGGATGTCGCCCTCGGTCACTTCGTAATCGCTGCGGCCGGCGAGAATATAGGACAGGGTCGATTTGCCGGAGCCGTTCGGCCCCATGATCGCGGCCACCTCGCCGGCCTGGACCGTCAGGTCGACGCCACGCAGGATTTCGGTCTCGTCGTCCGCCACGCGGGCATGAAGGTTTTTGATTTCAAGCATCGGTGTTTTCTTCAACGTTCGGTGTTGTCGGCGACATCGGCCGATTGGATTTCTGTCAGAAGACGATCGCGCTCGTTCTGAAGCGCTTCAAGTGCGTCGGCGACGGTCGAGTCAGTGGCATTTCCCTGCGCCATCCCGATCGTCTCCCGGGCCTGCGCGATCTCGTCTTCGATATCGCTCAGGCGTTCGTCGCGGGCGGCATCCTGCGGCACGTTGGGGCGCGACATTATCCGACCGAGCCCTCGAGGCTGATGCCGATCAGCTTCTGCGCCTCCACGGCGAATTCCATCGGCAATTGCTGGATCACGTCCCGGACGAAGCCGTTGACGATCAGCGCCACGGCCTCTTCCTCCGGGATGCCCCGCTGCATGCAGTAGAACAGCTGGTCGTCGGAGATTTTCGAGGTGGTCGCCTCGTGCTCAAACTGCGCGGTGGCGTTCTTGGTCTCGATATAAGGGACCGTGTGCGCGCCGCACTCGTTGCCGATCAGAAGCGAGTCGCACTGTGTGAAGTTGCGCGCGTCGGCCGCCCTGCGGTGGGCCGAAACCTGGCCGCGATAGGTGTTGTTCGAGCGCCCGGCGGAAATCCCCTTCGAGATGATCCGGCTGGTGGTGTTCTTGCCGAGATGCAGCATCTTGGTGCCGCTGTCGATCTGCTGGCGACCGTTGGAGACGGCGATCGAGTAGAATTCGCCCTGCGAGTGGTCGCCGCGCAGGATGCAGGACGGGTATTTCCAGGTGATCGCCGAGCCGGTCTCGACCTGTGTCCACGAAATTTTCGAGCGCTTGCCGCGACAATCGCCACGCTTGGTGACGAAATTGTAGATGCCGCCCTTGCCGTCCTTGTCGCCCGGATACCAGTTCTGGACCGTCGAATATTTGATCTCGGCGTCGTCCAGCGCGATCAGTTCGACCACGGCGGCGTGCAACTGGTTTTCGTCGCGCTGGGGCGCCGTGCAGCCTTCCAGATAGGAAACGTAGGAGCCTTCGTCGGCGATGATCAGCGTGCGCTCGAACTGGCCGGTGTTCTTCTCGTTGATCCGGAAATAAGTCGACAGTTCCATCGGGCAGCGAACGCCCTTGGGGATGTAGACGAAGGACCCGTCGGTGAAGACCGCCGAATTCATCGTTGCGAAGAAATTATCGGACACCGGAACCACCGTGCCGAGATATTTCTTCACCAGATCGGGGTGCTCGCGGATCGCCTCGGAGATTGGCATGAAGATCACGCCGGCCTTCTGGAGCTCCTTCTTGAAGGTCGTGGCGACCGACACCGAATCGAACACGGCGTCGACAGCGACCCGCGAGGAGCCGTTGGAGCCCGGCGGCATCAGCGAATTCTCGTCGAACTCCGATGGCTCCACGGTCTTCACGACGCCAGCCAGGATCTCCTGCTCGCGCAGAGGGATTCCCAGCTTTTCATAGGTGCGCAGGATTTCCGGATCCACCTCGTCCAGCGAGGCCGGCCCGGACATCGACTTGGGCGCCGCGTAATAGTGAATGTCCTGGAAATCGATCTCGGGATATTCGAGCCGCGCCCAGCTCGGGCTTTCCATCGTCTTCCAGCGCTCGAAAGCCTGGAGACGCCAGTCGAGCATCCATTGCGGCTCGTTCTTCTTGGCCGAGATCAGCTTGATCGTGTCTTCGGTGAGGCCCTTCGGGGCGACATCCATCTCGATGAGCGTCTCGAACCCGTATTTGTATTGATCGACGTCGATCTTTCGGACCTGATCGATGGTCTCCTGGACTGCGGGCATTCCAATTCTCCATACTCGCCGGATTCAAGGTCCGGTGGTTGGGCGTGTGCGGCCGCGATATCATCGACGCGGCCCTTAACATAGCAACGAGGCGTCCTGCTTTTTAGGCTCCCGGAGCCGCAGTGCAAGATTGAATCCTCATGCCGCGTGATCTTGTCGGTGCGCGTGCGTGATGCGATTGGCCAATCCGGCATATTCGCTGACGAACCAGTCGAGATCGTCCGCGCTCGTCTCATAACCGAAACTGACGCGGATGGCTCCCTCCTCAGCCGAGATCGCCAGTCCCGCTTCCGCCATCGCGGCAACGACGTGGCTGCGGCCGACCTTGCCCGACGAACACGCCGATCCCGCCGATATCGCGATACCGGCGATGTCGAGTGCCATCTGCGCCGTTTCGCTGCGAAGCCCTAGAGTCGCGACCGCCACCGTATTTGGCAGCCGTTCCGCGTCCGCGCCGAGCACGACGACACCTGGAAGCGCTTTCCGGATGGCCGCTTCGAGATGGTGGCGCAGTGTCACAAGCCGGTCCGGCATGCTCTCGAAACGTTCACGAGCCACGTCGGCAGCCGCGCCGAAGCTTGCTATCGCCGGAACCGATTCGGTGCCGGCCCGCCGCCCCGACTCCTGTCCGCCACCCCGCACCAGCGGAAACGGACGCGTCGTGGAATGACGAAGGACAAAAGCGCCGACGCCCTTGGCCGCGCCGAGCTTGTGGCCGGAAACCAGCAACACGTCGGCTCCCGTCTCGGCAAGGTCGAGCGGTATGCGGCCAATCGCCTGCACGGCGTCGACCACCAGCCGGACCGGGCGACCGACGATCGCCGCGTGGATACGATCCAGGGGCTGCAGGACGCCGGTTTCGGAATTGGCCAGCGTCAGCGCCAGTAGGCCGACATTGCCCTCGCCGAGCCCGGCGGCCCAGGCCGCAAGCGCCTCGCAGTCCACAATGCCATTCACATCCACCGGCAGACGGGTCACGTGATCCGCCGCGAAGCTGCCGCCTTCGCGAATGCAGGGGTGATCGGTGTCGATGACCGCGAGCTTTTTGATCTCCGTCTCCCGACCGTCGATCAACCAACGTTGTGAGAGGGCTGTCATGGCCGCCTCGCTCGCTCCGCTGGTGAAGACGACGTCGGCCGGATCGCACGACAACAGGCGGGCGATCGAGCGTCGCGCCTCCTCCACCAGGGCACGCGCGTGGCGCCCCTCGCTATGGACCGACGACGGATTGGCGGCGTCGAGCGCCGACACGAGCGCGTCCCGTGCCTCCTCGAGCAGCGGCGCCGTCGCGTTGTAATCCAGATAGAGGCGTCGCTGGCTTGCGGTCATTCGCTCTCGCAGCGGTTCGATTTCGTGGCCGGTCGACGCAAAATTCTTGAATTTTCCGCAGCGCTTGGACTAAAAGACGCCTTCAACGCCGGCCGGTAGTTTTGAATCATTCTAAACTAGAGCTTACGAGGCCGCTTTGGCTTCGTCAAGAAGCGTCCCGCCGAGCAATCCTGCTCGCCAAGGAAGACAATTATGCCCGAAGTGATCTTCAATGGCCCTGCCGGCCGCCTGGAAGGCCGGTACCAGGCCGCCAAGGAGAAGAACGCCCCGATCGCCATCGTCCTGCATCCGCATCCGCGGTTCGGCGGCACGATGAACAATCAGATCGTTTATCAGCTTTTCTATATGTTCGTCGAACGTGGTTTCACGACGCTACGCTTTAACTTCCGCAGCATTGGCCGCAGCCAAGGCGAATTCGATCATGGCGCCGGCGAACTCTCGGACGCCGCCTCGGCACTCGACTGGGTGCAGAGCCTGCATCCCGATTCCAAGCAGTGCTGGGTGGCCGGCTATTCCTTCGGTTCTTGGATCGGCATGCAGCTTTTGATGCGTCGCCCCGAGATCGAAGGCTTCCTGTCGATTGCCCCGCAGCCGAACTCCTACGATTTTTCGTTCCTGGCGCCCTGCCCGTCGTCGGGCCTGATCATTCATGGCGATCAGGATCGCGTGGCGCCGCCCAAGGACGTGCAGACGCTCGTCGACAAGCTGAAGACGCAAAAGGGTATCGTCATCACCCAGAATACGATGGAGGGTGCGAACCACTTCTTCACCGAACATACCGACCAGCTGCTTGCCGAGTGCGCCGACTATCTCGATCGACGGCTTGCCGGCGAATTGTCAGACCCGAGGCCCAAACGGCTGAGATAGCCAATGACCTCGGTGCAAAGCGGCTTGCCATGTCACACCGACGCGACCCGCCTTAAGGCGGGTCGCACGAGGCTGCCGCCGCTCGACGGCTCGCGGCAGCCGGTGGTCGTCGGCCATGTCAGCGGCCTCCCGTCGAGCGAGCGGACCGCGAGATAGGCCCAGGCCTCCGCCTCCATTGCGTCGCCGTCGAAGCCGACCTCCTCGGCCGTGACGACGCGAGCATGCGGCGCGGCGCCATTGCGAAGATCGGCCATGATCGCCGGATGCCGCCGCCCGCCGCCGCAGACGATCCACAGTTTCGGCGGTTCGGGAAAATGCGCGGCCGCCTTGAGAATGGCTTGCGCGCTGACGAAGCAGAGGGTGCGGGCGACGTCCTCCAGCGAGCCGACGCCGGGCGGCGGAACGGCAAAATCGAAGCGATCGAGTGACTTCGGCGCCGCCTGCGCGAAGAATTCGGCGGACAGATAGCGTTCGGAAAGCGCGGACAAAATGCCGCCCTCGCTGGCGATCGCGCCGTTCTGGTCGAAGGGAATTCCCGCCTCGCGGTCCAGCCACTGGTCGAGCAAGGCGTTGCCGGGACCGGAATCGAAAGCGATGGGGTCATGCTCGCCGTCGAGATAGGTGACGTTGGAAATGCCGCCGATATTGACGAAGACAACCGGGAGTTCCCGGCATTCGGGCGCCAGATTCTTCGCCAGCGCCGCATGATAGGCGGGAACCAGCGGTGCGCCCTGCCCGCCCTCGGCCATGTCGTTCGCGCGCATGTCGAAGACGACCGGCAGTCCGAGCATGTCCGCAAGCAGCTGACCGTTCCCGAGTTGCACTGTCACTGCCTTGTCGGGCCGGTGCAGCACGGTCTGGCCATGGAACCCTATGATGTCGACAGTCGCGGGGTCGACGTCGCAGTCTGCGAAAAAGCGCCGCACCGCCTCCGCGTGGCGCCGGGTCAATTCGGTTTCCAAGGCTTGCAGATCACCGGGACGATCGGTCCGGCGGATGATCGACTTCGCGGTTTCGAGCCCCTCGGCGAGACGGCGCCGGAATGCGGCGTCATATTCATAGACCCGCGCCGGCCCGCGCTTCACGAGGCCGTCTCCGTCGGTGTCGAGGAGCGCCACGTCGATCCCGTCAAGCGAGGTTCCGCTCATCAGGCCGATCGCTCGGCGTTGGGGCGTTTCGGCCAAAATCGGCTCCGCATCTGGAATTGTTGGTCAGGGCTGGTAAACGGCTCTCGACGAACGAAGGAACCTCAGCGTTCCCATGAACCTCTCAGGATCACTATCCCATGACCGGTTTCAAGTCCGAGTTTCTGGCGACGCTCTGCGAACGCGGCTTCATTCACCAGACATCCGGCGACTCCGCCCTCGATGAGCTGTTTCGCACCGAGACCGTCACCAGCTATATCGGTTTCGACCCGACGGCGGCCAGCCTCCATGTCGGATCGCTGATGCAGATCATGATGCTGCACTGGATGCAGAAGACCGGCCATCGCCCGATCGCGCTGATGGGCGGCGGCACCGGCATGATCGGCGACCCGTCCTTCAAGGACGAAGCGCGCAAGCTTCAGACCGTGGAGGGAATCCAGCAGAACCTTGCCGGGATCAGGCGCTCTTTTGAGCGCTATGTCCGCTTCGGCGAGGGTCCGAACGATGCCGTCATGGTCGACAATGCCGACTGGCTTCTCGACCTCAACTACGTGTCGTTCCTGCGGGACGTCGGACGGCATTTCTCGGTCAACCGGATGCTGTCCTTCGATTCGGTCAAGCTGCGGCTCGATCGCGAGCAGTCGCTGTCCTTCCTCGAATTCAACTACATGATCCTGCAGGCCTACGATTTCGTCGAGCTTTATCGCCGCTTTGGCTGCCGGCTGCAGATGGGCGGCTCGGATCAATGGGGCAATATCGTCAACGGCATCGACCTTGGCCGGCGCATGGATGGGGCGGAGCTGTTCGCCCTCACCTCGCCGCTCCTGACCACCGCTTCGGGCGCCAAGATGGGCAAGACCGCCAGCGGCGCGATCTGGCTGAATGCCGACATGCTCTCGCCTTACGATTTCTGGCAGTATTGGCGAAACACCGAGGACGCCGACGTCGGCCGCTTCCTCAAGCTGTACACGACGCTGCCGATGGACGAGATCGCGCGGCTGGAAGCGCTTGGCGGGTCGGAAATCAATGAGGCGAAGAAGCGCCTCGCCAACGAAGTCACGGCGATGCTGCATGGGCGCGAGGCCGCCGACGAGGCGTCCGAGACGGCCCGCAAGACCTTCGAGGAAGGCGCGCTGGCCGACACATTGCCGACGATCGAGGTGTCGGCGGCGTCCTTTGAATCCGGCATCGGACTTCTGTCGCTGCTCGTGTCGGCTGGGCTTGCGGCATCGAATGGCGAGGCGCGGCGGCATGTGAAGGGCGGCGCGGTTCGCCTCAACGACGTGTCGGTTTCTGACGAGCGGCTTATGGTGGGACCGCAGAACCTCGCCGAAGGCGTGGCCAAACTGTCGGTCGGGCGCAAAAAGCACGTTCTCGTGCGGCCGGTCGCCTGAAGCGTCTGATCCTCCGAGGAGCTAATATTCGAAGATCCTGCGAAATATCCCCGGCGCGATCGCCGATATCGGATTGACGGTCAAAGTCGGATCGCCGAAGGCGCCAGCCAATCGGTAGGTTATTCCGATCAGCGCGCCCTCGGCCCCGTTGCCCAGAATGCCGCCGACAAACGGCAGGGCTCCGAACAACCGGTTGATTGCGTAAGCCGGCATGAACGAGCCGGATATGTCGATCTGCTCGCGAGAGTCGTAGATGGTGCCTTCGAAGCTCGAGCCGAAGATCGGGCCGCGCAGAATGCCATCCTGCGCAACAAGACGGCCGCCTTCCCAGGCAAGGCCGACGGACGCGGAGTCGAAATAGGCTCGCGACACTTCGAGGTCGCGGCCGATCGCGCCCGCCAAGCTTTGGCTCCCGGCACGCGTGGTCCCGACCAGGTTTGCCAATCTCGGTTCATCCACCAAGGTGAAATCTTGCAGCGTCAAAGCGCCGCTAAAACCACCTGATGCCAATCCCGAGAGCTGCAAGCGTGCGCTGCCACCCTGCATGCGCCCATAAAGCCCACCGAATCGGAGCAGCGATCCCGCGTCGTCGGTGGCAAGACTGATCATCCGATCCGCCCCGCGTAGCCGGACGGCGAGCTCGATCGAACGGCCGGCTATGGTGTGGGCTGAAAGCGAAATCGCTCCCCCGGCTTTGTAGCGAATTGTTGCATCCCGAAACTCCTCACCGTCAAAACCCAGCAAGCGCTCGAGCACGATCGTGGCGTCGACGGCCTTGCTTTTACTCGCTTGGCCCGGTTTCGCCGCCAGGCCTTCCCGGCGAAGCCGATCGAGCATCGCACGGGCGTCCAGGCTGCGCCCGGTCATGTCGAGCACATACCCCTCGTCGCCGCGTATGAGCTGTCCGGAGATGTCGTCGCCCCGATTTAGAGCCGCACTATCCAGCGTCACGCTCCTGAGACCGGAGCTGTCGGCTTCGATGCTGCCTTTGGCCGAGAAACCCTCTCCCGACAATTCGACATTGCGCATCGAGATCTGTTCGCCCGATACGCTCAGATCGAAAGCGAGCATTGCAGGGACACCCGGACCTTTGCTCCAGCCGACCGCCGGCATGTCAAGTCGTGCCGTCCCGAGATCGAGCCGGGCGTGAAATCCGTCCTGGACGCGCGTCAAACGCGCCGACAGCGGGCCATCGACGATCTCGCCGAGCATCGGCAACGCTGCGCGAACTTCGTCGTCGGTCAATCGCGCGGTCACGTCGAGCGTCGCCTCGCCGATCGGGTTCGGCCCGATCGGCTGAGAGAATTCCACCCTGGCGGGAATCCCGTCAATCGCAGCCGCAATGTCTCCGATGGCCGCGCCGGGGGCAAGTGTGACCATCCCGGAGATGGCTTTGATCTCGCGCCCGTCGATCTGGCGTTTGAGGTCGACCCCATCGAGATCGGCGAAGACCGACCAGCTCTCCAGCCGCTCTTGTTCCGGCGCCGGTTGACCGAGAAGAAATGCCGCTCCGACCCCGACCTTCGCTCGGCCGGTCACGTCGTCGCTCCGCCAGCCGAACTTTCGCAAAGCCCCCACCGGCCCGCGGTCGGCCAGCCGAAGCAGCGCCGGCGCATCGCCGACGAGATTGAGGGACAGTGACGCGGCCACGCCATGGTCCGCCCGAACGAAATCCAACGACGACGGCACGATGTCGAGGCTCGAAAAGCCGGTGATGCTTCCTGCCGCGACCGTGATCAGCGTCGTACCGTCGCGATAGTCCAGCGTTCCGGAAACGGTCTCGACTGCGGGCATGTCGCCGATCGTCGCGAAGGTGCCATCCTCGAAATCGAGCGCAAGCCGCACTTCATCCCCGATTGGTCCCTCGTCCGGCACTGCGATCTCGGCAAGCCGCGCAAGACTGATATCCAGAGCGAGCGAACCCGTCGGCACTGATCCGGCCTCTCCAACATGGGCCAGCACCCAGTCGCGCGCCTTGCCGGCGATGAAGAACGGCCAGAACGCTCTGATGTCCGCAGCCGCCAGCGCAGTTGCGGTCAGTTCCAGCCGAACCCGGTCCGCGGGATTCAGGCCGGTGAGTTCGCCGGTTCCGGCCAGTTCGCCGCGATCGGTTTTCAGGGACAATTCATCCAATGCGACGTACGCCCCACCGAAATGTACTGCTCCCACCGCCTTGAACGACGCCGATGTCGCCACATCAGAGCGTCCTGCCGTCGAGGCCAGCCGAGTGGTGCGAAGTTCCAGGCGATGGCGCCCGGAACCGTCCGGGATCAGAGCGATCCGGCCAGCGAACTCCGCCTCGGCCGTCCCGAAATCGACGCGCCCATCGCTGATCGTCAGGTGGTCCTCGCCTTCCGCAAGGCTGACGCTGCCCCTAACCGAAGCCACAGGTTGCGTGGCCTTGCCAACGATCCGGCCGTCATGACCGTTCACGCTCGCGGTGACGCGGCGGCCGGACGCGGTCGTGGCGAGCCAAACGGCGAAGCTTGCCGGCAACACGAGCCCGAGCGCGTCGTCATCCCCATTCGCCGGCACCCTGCCCCACCGCAGTTCCTGCTCGGACGTTCTTGCCGCGAACTCGACAATTCGCTGCCGGTTCGGATCAAGCTTGGCTGTCCCGGATAAGGCCAGTGCGTGCGCGGCGACGATGCCCTTGGCGTCCATCGTGAATTGGCCCGAGGCGTCAGCCGCGATCTCGAAGTTCTCAAGTCGGTCTGCGTCCCGGCCAAGCACGGCAAGATCGCTGACCTCGATACGGCGCAACCCAATGGCCTCGATCGCGACGAAGGGTCGGTCGAGAGCGATAAAGAGGTCTTCTGCCGCAAACTCCTTGCCGGACAGCAGATGGTCGAAGACAGACGAGTCGAGACGCACGGTCTCGACTGAGAGGCGATCGACGGCGAGCCCCCCACCAAAGAGCGCGCCCAGGCCGACACCCGCCCGGACGCTGCCGGCGGTTCCAACCGCTTGACCGGTCCGCCGATTCTTGATCGCGACGTCGGAAAAGCGAATACCAAGAGTTCCCGCCGGACCGAATCCGACCTGCTGGCGACCGAACTCAACCGAGAAGGCTGGCCCGACAAACGCCGAGGCGATCCGTTCGGTCTGCCAACGCAGCAAGTCTTTGCCGCGATCGGTCCACAGCAGTGCGCTAATGGCGATGGCGAGCGCCAGAACAACGAATATGGCGAGACTGGCAAGCCCGGCGACAATCCGAATCGCGGTTTTCATGGGCAAATCACACGCGTGCCGAACGCAGCGCGCATTGTCGCCATGCCTTCCCACGCGAAAAGATGCTCATTCTCGCTCCTGAAGATGCGTCGAGGGCGGCATGGCTGCTCCAACACAATAGAGATATTGATAAAAAATTCTGGCAGCCAAGGTTCACAAAACATCCCAAGGCTGATTTCTCAGGCCCCTGAACTCAATAGGACGACATGATGGCACTTTCAGCCGGCGATACCTGCCCCGAATTCCGCTTGCCGGATGACAAGGGGGAGATCGTCTCACGCGATGATCTGAAGGGCACACCATTCGTTCTTTATTTCTACCCAAAGGACGATACGTCCGGTTGCACGGTTGAAGCTGTTGATTTCTCGCGGCTGAAGGGCGAATTCGATTCCCTCGGTGTCCCGGTATTCGGGGTCTCGCCGGATACGGTCAAAAAGCATGGCAAATTCAAGCACAAGCACAATCTAACCGTCCGTCTCCTGTCGGACGAGGAAAAGCTGCTGCTCGATGCCTGCGGGGTTTGGGTCGAGAAGAGCATGTATGGCCGCCGTTACATGGGCGTCGAACGCACCACCGCGCTGGTCGGTCCGGACGGCACGATCATTCGGCTCTGGCAGAAGGTGAAAGTGCCGGGGCACGCCGAGGAGGTGCTGGAGGCCGCGCGCCAACTCGCATCCTCGACATGAGCAGAGCCAGCAAGGAACCCTCGACGCTTCGGCAAGCGACCATCGAAGCGCTGCGCGAAAGCGACCTCGACGCCAAGGTGGAGCGCACCAACCTCGCCTGCCGCCTCTGGTTCGGCCGGCGCATAGGCCTGCACGCTCCTGGGGATCCTGCGCTGCCAGATCGGCCCGGCCGCCCGGCCGCCCCGATTCTCGTTTCGCCGCGCAAGGTCAAACGGCGCTCCGTGCACACGGTCGAGGGCCGCATCGCTCTGATCCACGCGATTGCCCACATCGAGCTGAACGCCATCGACCTCGCGCTCGACATCGTCGCCCGCTTTGCCAGCGAAGCGGTGCCGCGCTCGTTCTTCGATGGCTGGATGACCGTCGCGCTGGAAGAGGCCAAGCACTTCCGCCTGTTGGCGCGAAGGCTGGAAGCCCTCGGCTCCCACTATGGCGCCCTGCCCGCCCATGACGGATTGTGGGAGGCCGTGGTAGCGACAGCGCATGATCTCGGCGCCCGCCTCGCGGTCGTTCCGCTGATCCTCGAAGCGCGGGGGCTGGATGTGACGCCCTCGCTTCTGGAAAAACTGGAAGGTGTCGGCGACGCCGGCACCGCGGCCATCCTGGAAATCATCTATCGCGACGAGAAAAAGCATGTGGCGATCGGCGCCAAGTGGTTCCGGTTCCTCTGCGCCCGGGAACGGCGCGATCCCGCCGAGCGCTTTCAAGAACTCGTTCGCGCGAGTTTCCGCGGCCAGGTAAAAGCGCCCTTCAACGATCGCGCCCGATCCGAAGCGGGGTTGACCCCAACCTTCTATCGCTCGCTATCGCCGCTTTCCAGCTGAGAAGCGGAATTGTGAGCAACAGGCAAAGGATCGTTAACCTTAATCGTGTGCAATCGGTTCATCGATGACTGGGCCTCCGTCCCATCAACGAGGAACGGGAAATGGCGGCGAGCAAACACAGACGAACCTTTGGGGAGTACCGCGAGCCTCACACCATCATCATCGCCCGCGGCGAACAGGTTCGCCATTTCACGGTGGGGCGACGGTCGCTTCTGCTCGGAACGGCCTTTGCGGCTCTGATCTCTCTGACCATTGTCGCGGCGCCGACCTGGTTCCTCATGCAAGACGATATCGCGGCGCGGCTGACCGCGCGACAAGCCCAGATCCGTCAGGATTACGAACAGCGGATCGCATCGCTGCGTTCGCAACTCGACACAGTCACTAGCCGACAGATGATTTCGCAAAAGATCGTCGAGACAAAGGTCGACGTGCTTCTCGATCAGCAGGAAGAGCTCACCGCCCGCTACGACAAGCTGCGCCCCTTGTATGAACGCGCCCAAGAGGTTGGGGTCGCCCTGGCGTCGATTCCCCTGCCCACACCCAATCCTCGACTCGAGGTGGCGGATTTGCCGATGGGAGTGCTCGACACGCTCGTCGAGGACGAGGTCGGCGCTGCGGTTTCGCAGCCCGCTGCGGCCCTCGTCGATCCGATCCGTACCGGCTCGCTCGGCGAGCGGGCCGCTCTCACGACCGGATTGCGCCCCTCCGCGGCGGCGCCCGCCGAATTGGCCGGGAAGACCCAGGTCGCCGACGCGATGATCCGCGAGGTCGGACGCTCCATCGACATCGCCGAACTTCGTCAGATCGAACATCTACAGAGTATGGCGGAGACGGCCCGGACACGAACGCTCAAGATCGCCGCGGCACTGAAAGCGGCCGGGATCGACGTTCCTGAGCTCGATGAGCAGACTGCCACGGGTGGTCCGTTCGAGCCGGTACCTGTGGACTATGATTTCGACGAATCGTATGCCGAACTCGATACGGCCCTGGCATCTTTGCAGAAGGTCCATTTGGTGGCGACGACCCTTCCGATCTCGGCGCCGCTGCCCGGCAGTCGCCTCTCCAGCTCGTTCGGAATTCGCTCCGATCCCTTTCTCGGACGGCGCGGATTGCACTCGGGCGACGATTATGCCGCGGCGGCAGGCACGCCGGTCCCGGCCACCGCGCCCGGCACCGTCACCAAAGCCGGCCGCGCCGGTGGCTACGGCAACCTCGTCGAAATCGACCACGGCAACGGCATTACCACGCGATACGCACATATGTTGCGGGTCGACGTTAGCGTGGGCCAGACCGTCGCGAAAGGCACCAAGATCGGCGAGGTCGGCAGCACCGGGCGCAGTACCGGCCCCCACCTTCACTACGAAGTGCGGCGCGATGACCGAGCCGTCGACCCGGCACGATTTCGTCGCATCGGCCTGAGGATTGGCGCGCTCAGCTGACGACCGGCCTTTACCCGCCCGTCCATCCTGTTCTCAGGCGATATCTTCGACTTCCACGTCGCTGCCATGCACGCGATGGGCCAGTGCCGCTTCCATGAACTCGTCGATGTAACCATCCAGCACGTCTTGGGGTGACGTGCTCTCCACCCCGGTGCGCAAGTCCTTCACCAGCTGATAAGGCTGCAGGACGTAAGACCGGATCTGGTGACCCCAGCCGATATCGGTCTTCGATGCGGCCTCGGCACTCGCCTCTTCCTCGCGCCGCTCGAGTTCGGCCTCGTAGAGCCGCGCGCGCAACATGTTCCACGCCGTTGCGCGGTTCTTGTGCTGTGAGCGCTCGGCCTGACACTGAACGACGATGCCGGTCGCCAAATGGGTGATGCGCACGGCCGAATCCGTCGTATTGACGTGCTGACCGCCGGCGCCGGACGCGCGATAGGTATCGATACGCACGTCGGACTCGGACACGTCGATCTGGATCGTGTCGTCGATCACCGGATACACCCAAACCGACGCAAAGGACGTGTGGCGTCGCGCCTGGCTATCATACGGCGAAATCCGCACGAGGCGATGCACGCCCGATTCGGTTTTCATCCAGCCATAGGCGTTGTGGCCCTTGATGACCAGCGTCGCCGATTTGATGCCTGCCTCTTCGCCGGCATGTTCCTCGAGAACCTCCACCTTCATCTTGGAGCGGTCGGCCCAGCGCATATACATGCGCAAAAGCATGGCCGCCCAGTCCTGGCTCTCGGTGCCACCGGCACCGGAATGGACCTCGACATAGGTGTCGTTGGAATCGGCCTCGCCGGCCAGCAACGCCTCGATCTGCCGTTTGTCGACGTCGGCCCGAATTCCGCGGATCGCCTTTTCGGCTTCCGTCACGATCTCAGAATCGCCCTCCTCCTCGCCCATGGCGATGAGTTCGACGTTATCGCTGAGCGACTGGTCGAGGCGCTTGATGGAGCTGACCGCTTCGTCGAGATGCTGGCGCTCGCGCATCAGCTTCTGCGCCTCCGCCGCATCGTCCCAGATCGACGGATCTTCCGCCTTCTGGTTCAGATGATCGAGGCGCTTGAGGGATTGATCCCAGTCAAAGATGCCTCCTCAGCAGGCTTATGGCCTGCTTGATTTCGTCGACCATGGTCTCGATCTCGGCACGCATGCCGCAATCTCCTGATTTACTGGTGATTTGAATGCCGCCCCGACGGTCGCCGGGGCGCTTTGCGCAAGGAAAAGGGCGGTCGGCCCGCCCTTGAAGCGTCTATAACGCCGATGGCAGCGCTTGGCTAGAACAGCCCGCCAGCGCCCTGGACGATGGCCTGCTCGGCTTCCTGCGAGACTTCGCCGGAGCCGAAACCCGACGCGACCTCGTCCATGCCGATGACCTGGTAGGCATCCGACGGGCCGGTTCCGGGCTTGAACGCCTCCATGATCACGTCGGGTCCCGAGCCGCTGGCGCGCATGCCGGACTTCCGGTTGACGGCGATGATCTCCATGCCCTCCGGAGGTTGGAACTCGATCGGCTTGCGGTCTTTCAAAGCCTCACGCATGAAATCGATGAAGACCGGGGCAGCCATTCCGCCACCCGTCGCCCCGCGGCCCATCGGCGTCGGATTGTCGTAGCCGAGAAAGACACCGGTGACGATATCCGGCGTGAAGCCCACGAACCAGACGTCCTTCTCCTCATTGGTCGTCCCGGTCTTGCCGGCGATCGGAACGCCGAGTTCCTTCACCTTGGTCGCCGTACCGCGCTGCACGACGCCTTCCATCATCGAGGTGATCTGGTAGGCCGTCATCGGATCGAGGATCTGATCGCGCTCGTCGATCAGCTCCGGCTCGGGCTGGCCGTCATATCGGGTCGCATCGCATGACTGGCATTGGCGCTGATCGTGTTTGTAGATCGTGCGTCCATACCGGTCCTGGATGCGATCGATCAGCGAGGGCTGGAGCGAACGCCCGCCATTGGCGATCATCGAAAAAGCCGACACCATCCGCAGGACCGTCGTTTCGCCCGCGCCGAGCGCCATGGGAAGATAGGGCAAGAGCTTGTCGTAAATGCCGAACCGTTCCGCGTATTCGGCGACGAGTTGCATGCCCATGTCCTTGGCCAGGCGGACCGTCATGAGGTTGCGGCTCTTTTCGATTCCGAGGCGCAGTGTCGATGGGCCGGCGGAGCCGCCGCCGTAATTGGAAGGCTCCCAGAAACCGCCATTGCCGTCGGGCAGTGAAATCGGCGCGTCGAGGATGACGGACGCGGGGGTGTAGCCATTGTCGAGTGCCGCGGCGTAGACGAATGGTTTGAACGACGATCCGGGCTGCCGATAGGCCTGCGAGGCCCGGTTGAACTCCGACTCGGCGAAGGAGAAGCCGCCGACCATGGCCAATACGCGGCCGGTCTGCGGCTCCATCGCAACTAGCGCGCCCTGAATCTTCGGCGGTTGGCGGAGCCGATAGCCGCCGCCTTCCTCGATGCTCTCGACATAGACGACGTCACCACGCGAGACGACATCCGAGGCCGATTTCACCGTGCCCTGTCGCTCTTTGGTGTTCAGCCGTAGCGCCCACTTCATATCGGCGAGCGCGATCGTGCCGACTTCGCGTTTTGGGCCGAGCGCGCCGGAGACCTGGCGTGCCGGCTGAAGGCCGATGCTGATCCGGTCGCTGTCGGTGGCGAGAACCACCGCCAAGCGCCACTCGGGCACGTCCGCGAGCGGTTCGACCTTGCCGAGCGCCGGCCCCCAGTCGCTTCCAATGTCGATCCGCGTCACCGCGCCCCGAAACCCACGCGCCTCGTCATATTTGACCAGCCCACGCTGCAGCGCGGCGCGCGCTTCGGCCTGCAGCTGTGGATCGAGCGTCGTCCGGACTGACAATCCGCCTTCGTAGAGCGCATCGACGCCATAGCGCTGGATGATCTCGCGCCGGACATCCTCAGTGAAATACTCTGCTGCCGCCAGATAGGTGTCGGACGAGCGAGGATTGACGCCCAGCGGCTTCTGCTGAGCCTCGACGGCCTCGGCGTCGGTGATAATCTGGTTCGTGGCCATCTGATCGATGACCCAGTTCCGACGCTCGAGCGCTTTGTCTTCGTCGCGGAACGGATTGTAGTTCTCAGGCGCCTTCGGCAGCGCCGCGAGATAAGCTGATTCTTCGATCGTCAGCTCACTGACCGGCTTGTCGAAATAGGCCAGCGACGCCGCGGCGATGCCATAGGAGCCGAGCCCGAGGTAGATCTCGTTGAGATAAAGCTCGAATATCTTGTCCTTCGAATAGGCTTGCTCGATGCGCAGTGAAAGGATCGCTTCCTTCACCTTGCGATCCAGCGTGCGCTCGTTCGTCAACAGAAAGTTCTTGGCGACCTGCTGGGTGATCGTCGAAGCGCCCTGCATGCGACCGCCTTTGGCCAGGACCAGGACGGCACGGGCGACACCTTCGAGGTCGATGCCGGGATGCTGATAGAAGTTCTTGTCTTCGGCCGAGAGAAACGCGTTCTTGACCAGATCTGGGATCGCCTGGATCGGCAGAAACAAACGGCGTTGGCGCGCATATTCGGCCATGAGCGAGCCGTCCGAAGCGTGAACCCGCGTCGTCACCGGCGGCTCGTAGTCGGCCAGCACCTGATAGTCCGGCAAATCCTGCGCCATCTTCTCGACGTACCAGGCAAAACCACCCGCCACGATCAGGAAGAAGATGGCTCCGATTCCGAAGAAATAGCCGAGCAGTCTAATCATAAAAACTCCGTCCGCCCCAGGTGCGACACTCCGGTTCGGTCTCCTACCCGATCATGGCGCCGATTGGCCATCCGGCAGGTTTATAAATACGGTCTGGACGAGGGATTGCCCTTTTCCCGCATTCAATCCATCAACCTTGTTGTCGGCAATTGCGGCAAGGCCGTGAACTCAATCGGCTTTCGGTCGATCAATTGCCGTCTTCGTTGTCGATTTATCACACTCGTCGACCGCCGTGCAGCCTCCTCGTCCCTCCTGTGCCGTTCCCCCGAAAAAATTCATCACGGCATCCGCCGTGGCGGCGGCCACTTCCTCGCGCCAGGCGTCATCCTGCAAGAGCTTTTCGTCCTGACGGTTGGAAAGAAAACCGAATTCGACCAGGACAGAGGGAACATCCGGCGCCTTTAGAACCTTAAACCCCGCCGACCGCTTGGGTCGATTGATCAGGCGAATGTCACGTGTGGCCAGATCGTGGACGAGCGACGTCGCGAAGTGCTCCGAGAAGCTGACGGTCTCCCGGCGCGTGAGGTCCAGCAGGATGTCGAAGACATCCGGTTTCTCCTTCTGCCATTCCTCGCCGGCAAAGCGGTCGGAGGCATTTTCCGCGGCGGCGACCTGCCGAGACAGCTCGTCCGATGCCGTTTCCGAAAGCGTATAGACTGTCGCGCCGCGCAAAGCGGATTGGCGAATCGAATCGGCGTGGATGGAGATGAAAAGGTCGGCCCGCTCCCGACGGCCGGCGGCAGCCCTTTCGTCCAACGGAATGAAGGTGTCGTCTTCGCGCGTCAAAACCACTTTGACGCCACCCTTGGCAAGCAGCGAATCCCTTAGGGCGAACGCCAGTTGGAGATTGATTTCCTTCTCATGCGTGCCGGAGCTTGACACCGCGCCATTGTCGATTCCGCCGTGGCCGGGGTCGAGCACGATCGTCAGCTTCCGCTCGGGCTTCGCCGCGGTCTGTTTCGAATCAGTGGCATCGCGCTGTGCGCCCGGCGCTTCGACCGAGGCCACGGGCGCTTGCGCCGCGTCCGACGGCTGAATCGACAGGACAATGACCTGCCCGTCCGGCCTTTCCTCGGTCCGGATCGCGGCGAATGCCTCTCGCTTGAGGCGAAAAATGAAGCGATAGCGGTTGCTGGAGACAAGCCCGTGGCGGATGCTCTCGACGATACCGTTGTCCGGCGGTGCCGCGATGGAAGCGGCCGAAAGCGTATCGATGAAGTCGACCGCGATCCGGTCGGGATTGGCAAGCCGCAGAATGCGGGTCTGGGGTTTGCCTCGCAGGACGAAGGATGCGGAATATTCGCCCTCTTCGGCACTCTGGCTCATGCCGGTGATGACCAAGTCCCGGGCGTGCGCCTCCTCCCCCCGCCAGGCCAAGATCGCAAGCAGCGCCAAGACCGCGACCGGAAGCAATCCGCGACAGCCGGAAACCAGTGTTTGGACGAAGCGTGTCATGCCCCTCGATCCAGCCCGTGCTCCCATCTGGTAATCCTCGCCGCACTGAGCCGACCTTCGACCCCGCATCGCCCGGTCGAACGCTATAAAGATGATCAGACTGGGGCGGAAGCCGCATCGGATTCGACCATGCTCCCGCGCGTACCCATCGCCAGCTCCGCAACGCCAGGGCAGTTTTTTTGGTCCTAGCGCTTGGCTAGCGGCCAAAGCTTGCGTTGGCCTTGGCAGATCGGTACCGCGCTACGCCCCATTGCGATGTTCCCCTTGTTTCTTGCCCTCGGCCAGCATAAAAGCGCAGACGAGGCTGACTATGACGGGAGGACCGTGTCGTCGTCGGGTCGAAAGCGGAACCGCCAGTGGACGCTAGCGTCTGGTTGCAGGGGTTGCGGCACTTGGATCCTTGACGGCATCGACACCGGTCATCAGCTTCTCGGAAGATTTTCAATCGATACTGGAGCGCAGCTCCAGGCGATTTTCCAACGATGCGGATGCGCCCTGTTCGAAACAGCAGCCGGTCCGCGCGTTTCGTCGGCCGCTACAGCGGCCATCCAATTGTTGCAGGTCGTGATTTTGTCGTCAGCCTCCGCTTATAGCCCGACGTTCATCGCCAGCCCTACCAGGGCCGGACGGTCGTCGCCGCGTGGAGAGGAACGGCAGCGAATCACGCCCCTTACGGGCTCGCGCCCCACAGTCGTCCCGCAGGCTTCACACGCCTCGTTACGGCCCGGCGCGAGCGCCCGGGAGTCCATTCATGGCAAACAAAATGCTGATCGACGCGTCCCACCCGGAGGAGACGCGGGTCGTCGTCGTCCGCGGTAGTCGGATCGAGGAATTCGATTTCGAGTCGGAGCACAAGAAGCAACTCAAGGGAAACATCTATCTGGCCAAGGTGACACGGGTCGAGCCGTCACTGCAGGCCGCCTTCGTCGAATATGGCGGCAACCGCCACGGCTTTCTTGCCTTCAGCGAAATCCATCCGGACTACTACCAGATCCCCAAGGCCGACCGGCAGGCGTTGATCGACGAAGAGCTTGCCCGCGTCCAGGAGGAAGAGGACGAGGCCGACGAGCCGCGCCCCAGCCGTGGGCGTAGCCGCAGGGGGTCGCGGAACAAGGCGGCCGAGCGCAACGACGAGGAAAGCATCTCGGAAACCGTCGATTCGCAGGACGGCGAACCCGCGTCGGGCGACGGCGGCGAATCATCTGAAGACCGGGATCAGCCTGACGTAGCAGCCGCCGGGATGCCGCAAGGCGAGTCGGCAGACGACACCGCGGAGACCGACGCCGACGATTCCGATGGCGACGACGAGCCGACCTCTAGTCAATCACAACGCGGTCGACGCAGCAGCAGAGCTCGGCGCGGCCGTGGCCGCTCGACAAGCGACGACGACGCCAATGACGAGGCGAATGGCGACGAATCGGAGCAGATCGACGAAATCGGCTCCGAGGATGCGATGGAGGAGGTCCCGGTTCGCCAGAGCCGCCCGCGCCGCCAATACAAGATCCAGGAAGTGATCAAGCGGCGCCAGATTCTGCTGGTCCAGGTGGTCAAGGAGGAACGCGGCAACAAGGGCGCGGCGCTCACCACCTACCTGTCCCTCGCCGGTCGTTATTCGGTTCTGATGCCGAATACGGCGCGCGGCGGCGGCATTTCCCGCAAGATCACCAACGCGTCCGATCGCAAGCGTCTGAAAGATGTCGTGCGCGATCTCGACGTGCCGAAGGGCATGGGCATCATCCTGCGCACGGCTGGCGCGAACCGGACGAAGCCCGAGGTCAAGCGCGACTACGAGTATCTGATGCGGTTGTGGGAGACCGTCCGCAATCTGACGCTGTCATCGATCGCCCCGGCCCTGGTCTACGAAGAAGGCAGCCTGATCAAGCGATCGATCCGCGACCTCTACAACAAGGATATCGACGAGATCCTCGTCGCCGGCGAGGCCGGTTACCGTGAAGCCAAGGACTTCATGCGGATGCTGATGCCGAGCCAGGCGAAGGTGGTTCAGCCCTATCGGGATCAGACGCCGATCTTCGCGCGCCAAGGCATCGAATCGCAGCTTGAAAAGATGGTGCATCCGCATGTCACGCTGAAGTCCGGCGGATACATCATCATCAATCAGACCGAGGCATTGGTTGCCATCGACGTCAATTCGGGACGCTCGACGCGCGAGCACTCGATCGAGGATACGGCGTTCCAGACCAATATGGAGGCCGCCGAGGAAGTCGCGCGGCAGCTCCGTCTGCGCGATCTCGCGGGTCTGATCGTCATCGACTTCATCGACATGGAGGAAAAGCGCAACAACCGGACGGTCGAGAAGAAGATCAAGGATTGCCTGAAGAGCGATCGGGCGCGCATTCAGGTCGGCAGCATTTCGCATTTCGGCCTTCTGGAAATGAGTCGCCAGCGCATTCGCGCCAGCGTTCTCGAATCCACAATGCAGCCCTGCCCGGTCTGCGAAGGCGCCGGCCACATCCGATCGGCTTCCTCCTCCGCGCTGCATGTCCTGCGCACCATCGAGGAACACCTCCAGAAGCATTCGAGCCACGACCTGATCGTCAAGATCCAGACGGCGACCGCGCTCTACGTGCTCAATGAAAAGCGCCAGCGGATCGAAGAGCTGGAACGCCATTACGGTCTGCGCATCCTCCTCGCCGCCGATGAGAGTGCCGGTCATCAAGGCATCGCTATCGAGCATGGCAGCGAGGCGGTGAAACCGGAGATACTGTCCGACGTCGTCAATCCTGAATCGGTGGCGGCGGCCGAGATCGACGCTTTGGACGAAGCGGCTGACGAGGAAGCTGCCCGCAAGTCGCCTGAAACGATCGAGGAGACGGGCGAGCAGGCCGACTCCGATAGTTCCGACGGCGGCAAGCGCAGACGCCGCAGGCGGCGCAAGCGGCGGGGCGAGAACGACGACGAGACGGTTTCTGCCGAAAGCGACCAGTCCGAGCCGGAGACCGACAGCGACGCCGATGATGAATCGGCGGGCGATGACCGTGCTTCAGATCGAAGCGAGGATGATTCGGATCGGGGACGCAAACGTCGGCGCCGCGGACGGCGTGGCGGTCGTCGCAATCGTGACGAGACCGGCGGTGCGGACGACGGGACCGAGGCGGGCGGCGACGCTGCGCAGGAGGCGCAGCCCGCGAACGCCGCGGAAGCTGGCGATGCCGTTGCCGCGCCGCACGTCGAGGTGACGCCTTCGGCCCCGCTCCAGCCAGTCGCCACGGATGCGGCTGCGGAGTCGGATGCCGCGTCCGCCGAAACGTCCGTCGCGACATCCGGTGAACGCACTGGGGAAGAGCTGGCAGCAGCGGCGCCGGAGTCCGCTCCGGCCGCGGAATCCGCTTCGCGCGAAACGCCGGAAGCCGCGCCGAGGGAGATGGCGGACCAGGAGATGGTGTCGACCGCCTCCGCGGCCAATGACGATGTGCGTGAAACCCAGGTCGAAGAGTCCGGTGAGCCGGTGGTGACATCCAACGACACGACGAAGGATACCACCGAAACCGCGGAAAAACCGCGGCGTACCGGCTGGTGGGCGCGGCGCTCGTTCTTCTGAGCCCCCGCGCCGTCGGTTCTCGATAACGCGGGTTCCGGCTGCGCGGCACCGCGCGCCGATCGCGTTTGGCCTTCCAACGCGACGCACAAAGACACCGGGCGGCCTCGCAAGGGGCCGCCCGTTTCTGTTGGCAAGCGAGGCTGGCTGCACCTACCGGACGGAGTTCGCCGCGATTCGTTCCAGAGCTTCGCTGAGCGTCGCGTGGTCGCAGGCATAGGATAGCCGAACGAACCCCTCGCCGCGGCGTGGATCGAAGTCCGTGCCGGGGGTGACCGCGACATGGCAGTTTTCGAGGATGGCCTTGGCGAAGGCGGTCGAACTCGCCTCACCCTCCGGGATGGCCGCATAGGCATAGAAGGCGCCGTCGATCGGCGCGATGTCACGGAAACCGAGCGATGGAAGGCGATCGATCAGAAGATCACGGTTGCGCACATAGCCATCGCGAACCCGATCCAGCTCGTCTCTCGCATCGAAGACGGCCGTTGCGGCGACCTGCGAAAGCTCGGGCGCTGAGATATAGAGGCTCTGGCCAATTCGCTCGGCCGCGCGCATCAGGTCCGGCGGCAGCACGAGCCAGCCGATCCGCCAACCGGTCATGCAGTAGTATTTCGAGAATGAGTTGACGACGATCGGTCGCTTCGAGAATTCGAGCGCCGTCGCCTCCGCCTTGCCATAGGCCAGGCCATGATAGATTTCATCCGAAATGAACCGGATGCCCTGAGCATCAGCATATTCGACCAGACGACGCAGTTCCTCGCGCGGCGTCATGGTGCCTGTCGGATTCGCCGGGCTTGCCACGAGGACGCCGGCAACCGGGCCGGCCTCATGCGCGCTGCGGAGATGCTCGGCAGTGAACACATAGTCGCTCGCATGATCGACTTCGATTTCCACCGGGACCAGACCGAGCGCGCGCAGGATGTTGCGATAGGCGGGATAGCCGGGAGCGGCGATGGCGATTCGATCGCCGGCGTCGAAGGCGGCGAGAAAAGCGAGATTGAAACCGGCCGACGAGCCGGTCGTGACCATGATTCGGTCCGCGTCGAGCGATTGGTCGTATGCCTCAGCATAATGCCGCGCGATCCGCTCGCGCAAATCGCGCCGACCGAGAGCGTCCGTATAGGCGATGCGGCCATGATCGAGCATACGCCGCGCTGCGGCGCGCGCGATCTCCGGTGCCGGCGCCGCCGGTTGCCCGACGGCCAGCGAGAGGACCGAATCTCCTTGTGCGATCATCCGGTTGGCCTCGGCCAGCACGTCCATCGCGCGAAACGGATCGATTTCCGATCGCCGGGATGCCGTCATTGTGAGCAGATCGGACACTGTTTCATTCCTGTTTCGCCTCGAATTCGCCGGATTGGAATGCCGGAACAGCGGGAGTTCGGCCCCTTTGATCCGGGGAGGATATCCGCTTGAATGGCCGGGTTTGGAAGAGGACCTAGCATGAATTTGTCGCCCCGCCGTCTGTCGGCCCGTTTGACCGCGCTCGCCGTCGCCCTTGCCGTCGCGCTGGCCCCGGTCGCGGCCGAGGCCGCGCGAAGCGAAAAAGCCAGCCTTCCCGTGGTCCGGGACGCCGAAATCGAAGCGCTGATCGGCGAGTACGCGCGGCCGATCCTCAAGGCGGCCGGATTATCCCGCTCGGGCATCGAGATCGTCCTGGTCAATTCCGGCAGCTTCAACGCCTTCGTTGCCGGTCGCCGGATTTTCGTCAACACCGGGGCGATCATAGCGACCGAGACCCCCAACCAACTGATCGGCATTCTCGCGCACGAGATCGGGCATCTGGCGGGCGGCCACCAGCAGCGGCTGCGCCAGCAATTGGAACGCGCCAAGACGATCGCCATCGTGGCCGGACTGCTCGGCGCCGGCGTCGCGGTGGCCGGTGCGTCATTAGGCGCGCGCGGGGCGGCTCAAGCCGGTGCGGGTCTTATGGCCGGCGGCGGCGATCTCGCGCGACGGGGGCTGCTCAGCTATCAGCGCGGCGAGGAATCGACCGCCGACCGGGCTGCGCTGACCTATCTGCGAAAGACCGGCCAGTCGGGAAAAGGGCTTCTGGAGACCTTCGAGACCCTCGATCGCAACAATCTTTTCGCCAGCGGACGTTCGGGCAACTATCTGTCGTCGCATCCTTTGCCGCGCGAGCGCATCGCGGCCTTGAAGCAGGTCGCGCAGGAAAGTCCCGATTTCAATCGCCAGGATTCGCCGGGCCTGGCTCAGCGGCATGATCTGGCACGAGCCAAGATCGTCGCCTACAATGGGGGAGCGTCGGAGGTTCGGCGGCTGTTCGCCCGCAATCCGCGCGGTCTGGCCGCACTGTATGGCCACGCCATCGCGACGCATCTGTCCGGTTCCCCTGCGACCGCCCTGCAAAAGATCGAGGCGCTGATTGCGGCCCAGCCGAACAGCCCGTGGTTTCACGAGATGCGCGGCGAGATTTTGATGGATGCCGGTCGCTGGCAGGAAGCGGCAGCCGCGTTCTCCAAGGCCGTCAAGCTCGACAAGAGCGGCTCGGGTATCCTCAAGGCTGAGGTCGGACAGGCGCTCGTCACTGGCGGGGATCGCTCACAAATGGACAAGGCTGTGGATTTGATCCAATCCGGCCTGCAAAGCGACCCGGTCAACTCCGTCGCTTATCGATTTCTCGCCATGGCCTATGGCCGCCTCGGCGATGTCGGTCGCGCGGAGCTTGCCACCGCAGAGGGCTACTGGCACGGTGGGTCTTTCCGTCAGGCGAAGATTTTCGCGACGCGGGCCCAGCAGAAATTGAAGCCAGGCTCCCCAGCATGGCTGAAGGCCCAGGACATCATCCAGACCAAGATCCGCTGACGATCCAGAAGGAACCGCCTCCTCGTGACCAAAATCAAGCTCCTCGCCGCCGCCGCACTGGCGATCGCTTTCGCCGCGCCCGCCAGCGCCCAGCAAACGATGACCGCAAAGCCGGCACAGACATCCTTCGACGAGACCGAGAGCCGGGCCATCGAAGAGATCGTTCATGACTACCTGGTGACGAACCCCGAGGTTCTTCTGGAGGTGATGGACGCGCTGGAGACCAAGCGATCAGCGCAGCAGCTGGCCTCCCAGAAGAAGGCGATTACCGACACTGGGCCGGCACTGTTCGAAACGCCCGAAGGCACGGCTCTGGGCAATCCCGACGGCGATGTCACCGTGGTCGAATTTTTCGACTACAATTGCAGTTTCTGCAAAAGGGCGATGGCGGATATGGACGCGCTGGTCGAGAATGACCCCAATGTGCGTTTCATCCTCAAGGAAATTCCGGTGCTCGGCCCGCAGTCGCTCGAAGCGGCGACCGTCAGTCTGGCATTCCGTGAACTTGCTCCCGAAAAATATGCCGCGTTCCATCGTGACCTACTTGCCGGACGGGGAGTCGCCGACGAGGCCAAAGCGCTGACGGTGGCGGAGGGTTTTGGTATCAGCGAGGAACAACTGCGGCCGGTGATGGAGTCCCCGGCCGTCAAGGCGGCCCTGCAGGAGGCGGATCAACTTGCCCAAGGGCTGGCGATCAATGGCACGCCCTCCTACGTCATCGCGGACAAGGTGCTGCCTGGTGCCGTTGGCTTGGCCGATTTGGCCGCCACCGTCGCCAATGTTCGAAAATGCGGCAGCGCGAACTGCTGAATCCTTTGGATGACGAGGAAACGCGATAGGTGGCGCTTTCCCCGCGCCAGCTATCGCACTATAGGGATTTGCAAGCCGTGCGGGCGCCGTACGTGATTGTTGAACCCACCGAGGATCGATGACCCCGACGATCTACATCCTCAACGGACCCAATTTGAATACCCTTGGCCTCAGAGAGCCTGAGATCTATGGGTCCGCGACACTTGCGGACGTTCAGACCCGGTGCGAGGCAGCGGGTACGGAAGCCGGATTCGAAATCGTGTTTCGGCAATCGAACCATGAAGGCGAATTGGTCGAGTGGATACAGGAGGCGCGAGACGCCGCCGCGGCGATCATCATCAATGCCGGCGCCTACACACATACCTCCCTGGCCATTCACGACGCGCTCCGTTTTTTTGGCAAACCAGTGGTCGAGGTCCATATCTCGAACATCCATGCGCGCGAGGAAATCCGGCACGAGAGCCTGATCGCCCCGATCGCGGATGGGATGATCGTGGGGTTTGGGCCGGTTGGTTACGAACTCGCCATCACCGCACTCAAAGCACGTCTTCGATAAAAGCGAGCCCGAAGGGGCCGAAGGACCGGAATGTCGAACGCAGAAAACAATGTGGACTCCGCCCTCGTTCGCGAGCTGGCGACAATCCTGAACGACACTGACCTCACCGAGATCGAGGTCGAGCACGGTACGCTCCGTGTCCGGGTGTCGCGCCAAAAGGACTACGTGGTCGGTCATCCCCAGGCTTTGACCTACGCTCCATCTCCCGAGCACGGTCAGCCGGCGCCTGTGGCGTCGCAATCCGGAGTATCCCCTGTCAACGCACCTGCCTCTACCGGTCCGGAGCCCGGCACTGTCCCCTCGCCCATGGTCGGAACAGTTTATCTCTCATCCGCCCCTGGGGGCCGGCATTTCATTGAAATCGGCCAGCAGGTCGCGGAAGGCGAAACGCTGCTGATCATCGAAGCAATGAAGACGATGAACCAGATCCCGGCACCGCGGGCCGGCAAGGTCGTCAAGATCCTGGTCGAGAATGCCCAGCCAGTGGAATACGGCGAGCCGCTCGTCGTGGTCGCTTGAGGGGCACGGGATGGTCAAGAAGGTTCTGATTGCCAATCGCGGCGAGATCGCACTGCGAGTTCTGCGCGCCTGCAAGGAACTCGGCATCTCGACGGTCGCGGTGCATTCGACCGCCGACAACACGGCGATGCATGTGCGGCTTGCCGATGAAAGCGTGTGCATCGGGCCACCGCCGGCGCGCGACAGTTATCTCAATATTCCCCAGATCGTCGCCGCCTGTGAAATATCGGGCGCCGACGCGGTTCATCCCGGCTATGGTTTTCTGTCCGAAAATGCCCGCTTCGCCGACATTCTCGAGGCGCATAACGTCACCTTTATCGGCCCAACCGCCGACCATATCCGGATCATGGGCGACAAGATCGAGGCCAAGCGCACGGCCAAGCGCCTCGGCATCCCAGTCGTTCCCGGCTCGCCGGGTGCGGTGACCGACGACGACGAAGCTTTGAAAATCGCCAACGACATCGGCTTCCCCGTACTGGTCAAGGCATCCGCCGGCGGCGGCGGACGTGGCATGAAGGTCGCGCACTCGGCTGGCGACCTTTCCAACGCGCTGGCGACCGCCCGCGCCGAAGCGGGATCGGCCTTCGGCGACGACGCGGTCTATCTCGAGAAATATCTGCAAAAGCCGCGCCATATCGAGGTGCAGGTTTTCGGCGACGGAGCCGGCAATGCCATCCATCTTGGCGAGCGCGACTGCTCGCTACAGCGGCGCCATCAAAAGGTCTGGGAAGAGGCGAACTCGCCCGCACTCGACGATGCGCAGCGCGCAAGGATCGGCAGTGTCTGCGCGAACGCCATGTCCGAGCTTCGTTATCGGGGCGCGGGGACGATCGAATTTCTCTATGAAAACGGCGAGTTCTATTTCATCGAAATGAACACCCGTCTGCAGGTCGAGCACCCCGTGACCGAGGCCATCACCGGTCTCGACCTCGTACATGAACAGATTCGTGTGGCGAGCGGTCAAGGACTGTCCATTAAACAATCCGAGATTCAGTTCTCCGGCCATGCCATCGAATGCCGGATCAATGCCGAGGATCCGAAGACCTTCGCTCCCTCACCCGGTGAGATCACGCATTATCATATGCCTGGCGGCCTGGGCGTGCGGGTCGATTCCGGCGTCTATCAGGGCTACAAGATTCCGCCTTTCTACGACAGCCTGATCGGCAAGCTGATCGTGCATGGCCGCAACCGCGCCGAATGCATGATGCGGCTACGCCGAGCGTTGGACGAGATCGTCGTCGATGGGGTCAAGACGACGCTGCCGCTGTTCCGTGACCTGGTCGACAACCCCGACATCGGCACCGGCGACTACGACATCCATTGGCTGGAAAACTATCTCGCCGCGAAGGCGATGGATTGACACCATGGTCCGGCGCGGCGGACAGCGGTTCGAGATCACGCCGAGCATTCTTTTGAAAGCCTATGCCTGCGGGATCTTTCCGATGGCGGAAACCGCCGACGATCCCGGCATTTTCTGGATCGACCCGACCGAGCGCGGGATATTGCCGCTCGACGAGTTTCATCTGTCGCGGAGCCTGCGCAAGACGATCCGGCGCGCTCCGTTCGAGATCCGGGTGGACACCGCCTTCCCGGCCGTGGTCGATGGCTGCGCCGAGGCCGCCCCCGGCCGGTCGCAGACCTGGATCAACTCTCAGATTCGATCGCTGACCCTGTCGCTGTTTCGCGAAGGCTTCGCGCATTCCGTCGAGGTCTGGGAGGGGGAGGAGTTGGTCGGGGGACTCTATGGCGTTTCGCTCGGCGCGGCGTTCTTTGGTGAGAGCATGTTCTCACGCCGGACCGACGCCTCGAAGATCGCGCTCGCCTATCTGTGGGAGCGCCTCAGCCGCGGCGGCTACCGCCTGCTCGACACGCAGTTCCTGACCGATCATCTCGCCTCGTTCGGCGCAATCGAGGTGCATCGCGATGCCTATCAGGTGCTTCTGGCGGAAGCGGTCTCCGAGGATGCGACCTTTTACCCCTCGGGAGCGGGAACGGCCGAATCGCTCTTACAGCTCTTCAACCAGACATCGTAGACTGGGTGTTCAACGGCGTTGAGACCGGGGGAATCGGCGAACATCCAGCCGGAAAAAATTTGCCGGATATCGCGCTGCAACGTTATCTCGTCGACCTGCACAAACGCGTCGGTCTTGGCGATCTGTCCCTCGGCGCTGCTGTAGCAGACTTTCGGCGTGACCTGCAGCGCACCGAACTGGACCGTCTCGTCGATATAGACGTCGAAACTGGTGATCCGACCGGTGATTTTGTCGAGACCGGAAAACACCGCGACCGGGTTCGAGACGCGTTCCTGCGCCGCCGCCGGCGAGATCCCCAAACCAAGGGTCGCGGCGACCAAGATCGAACTCAGAATACGGTTATTCATCAAATCTTCCTCGACGTGTCGAAAGCCGCTATCCCGACATGACCACACCACTCTGTGCCAGACGATTACGGCAGAGAATTGAGCGTTTGAAACCGGCGCCATTTTGCCGACGCAGGGCAGACCGGGAAATAGGAACGGTGCCGGTCCATCGGCAGTCTGGATGGACAACGCGCCTCTCTGTCGATTACGGCGTCCAGGCGTCGTAGTCTCCGGTGACACGCGGACGCTCCGCCGGATTGAGCAGCGAGCCTTTGGGCCGGTACGCCAAGGGGGTGCCGGTATGGTTCGGCTGGTGCGGCTTCTGCCAGCTACGAGGGACGTAGTCCTCTGACGACGGTGGCGTATCGACACGGTGGTGCATCCAGCCATGCCAGCCGGGAGGAATGGCCGACGCGTCCGCTGGACCGTTGTAGATCACCCAGCGCTTGGAGCCGTCCGCGTTCTGGTAATAGACATTGCCCAGATGATCCTCGCCGAGGCTCCGGCCGAACCGCCAGGTGAAAAACCGGGTGCCGATCGTCTGACCGTTCCACCAGGTGAAGATCTGAAGCAGCCATTCCTTCATGGGGATCTCAATCCGTCTCGATGCTGGCCGCCGCGATGCGCGCCGCCGCGATGCGGGCTCGTTATGCTGCCGCCGGGGAAAAATGTCCACCCGGCCGCGAGCGGTCAGGTCAGGCGCTTTTCATAGACCGCGGCGGGGATTCCCGATGTGTCGTCGCAGCAATTGGCGGTCGATCCCGTACATGCGAATCCCGCGCTCCGGTAGAATCGGATCGCCGGTTCGTTGGCCTCCTCGACCTCAAGCCGCAGCCGCTCGGCCTGCGGGAAGCATTCCTCGATCTCGGCCAGCAGGCTCCGACCGATGCCGGCCCGCTGGCAGCCAGGCCGAACGTAGAGTTGGTGCAGGACGATTGTCCTGCCGTTTCCTTCGGTCGCGGCGGCAAAGGCCATGCCGCCAAGCCGCCCGCCGTCGTCAGCGACCAGGAACTCGGAATTCAGCCGGCCGAGCCGTGGCTTCAGCGCATCCACCGAATGCCACGACGCGGTGAGTTCCGACACCCGCGCCGCGCCGTAGATGCCGTCATAGGTCGCGTGCCAGGTCTCGCGAAGCAGATCGCTGATCGCCTGAAGATCGCGCGGTCCGGCCGTGCGGATGAAGAACGGCGTCATTCGAGCCCGAGCTTGGCCTTGACCAGCGCGTTCACCGCTTGGGGGTTGGCCTTGCCGCCAGTTGCCTTCATCACCTGGCCGACGAACCAGCCGGCCATCGTCGGCTTGGCCATGGCCTGGCTGACCTTGTCGGGATTGGCGGCAATCACCTCGTCCACCGCCTTTTCGATCGCGCCGGTGTCGGTCACCTGCTTCATGCCGCGCTCGTCGACGAGTTGCTTGGGATCACCACCCTCGTTCCAGACGATCTCGAAGAGGTCCTTGGCGATCTTGCCTGAGATCGTGCCTTCGCGGATCAGGTCGAGGATCGCGCCGAGCTGCTCGGCCGAGATGGGCGATTCGTCGATCCCCTTGCCGGCCTTGTTCAGCGCCCCGAGCAGGTCGTTGATCGTCCAGTTGGCGGCCTGCTTGGCGTCGCGGCCGTCGGCCACCTTCTCGAAGTAGTCGGCGATCGCCTTTTCGGAAACGAGGATGGAGGCGTCGTAGGGCGACAGCCCGGCATCCTTGATCAGCCGGTTCTTCTTGTCGTCGGGGAGCTCCGGCAGTTCCTTCAGCAGCGCGTCGATATAGGCCTGGTCGAATTCCAGCGGCAACAGGTCCGGATCGGGGAAATAGCGGTAGTCATGCGCGTCTTCCTTGGTGCGCATCGCCCGCGTCTCGCCCTTGACCGGATCGAACAGCCGCGTCTCCTGGTCGATCGTGCCGCCGTCCTCGATGATCGCGATCTGACGCCGGGCCTCCGCTTCGATCGACTGGCCGACGAAGCGGATCGAGTTGACGTTCTTGATCTCGCAGCGGGTACCGAAGGCGCCGCCGGGACGGCGCACCGAGACATTGACGTCGGCGCGCATCGAGCCTTCGTCCATATTGCCGTCGCAGGTGCCGAGATAGCGCAGGATAGTGCGCAGCTTGGTCAGATAGGCCTTCGCCTCGTCGGCCGAGCGCATGTCGGGCTTGGAAACGATCTCCATCAGCGCGACGCCCGATCGGTTGAGGTCGACGAATGACATGGTCGGATGCTGGTCGTGCATCGACTTGCCGGCGTCCTGTTCCAGGTGCAGCCGTTCGACACCCACCTCGATCTCCTCGAACTCGCCCTTGGAGTTCGGTCCGACCGAGACGCTGACGACCCCCTCCCCGACGATCGGATCCTTGAACTGCGAAATCTGGTAGCCCTGCGGCAGATCCGGATAGAAATAATTCTTCCGGTCGAACACCGAGCGATGCTTGATCTCGGCCTTGAGGCCAAGCCCGGTGCGGACTGCCTGGCGCACGCACTCCTCATTAATCACCGGCAGCATACCGGGCATCGCCGCGTCGACGAGGCTGACGTGGTTATTCGCCTCGCCGCCATATTCGGCGGAAGCGCCGGAAAACAGCTTGGCTTCCGACGAGACCTGGGCGTGAACCTCCATGCCGATGACGATCTCCCAGTCGCCGGTAGCACCGGAGATGAAGTTCTTCGGATCGGGTGTGCGGGTGTCGATGAGGGTCATGGTCGGCTTTCAGAGGAAGAAGCGGTCTGGGCACTGACGGGTGAATTGCGAGCTCTCGTTGATGTTACCACCACTTGGCCGGCTCGAACCGTCCGGCCGCCTGCTCGATGACATGACCGAGCGCGAACAACGTTTCCTCGTCGAACGGCCGACCGATCAATTGGAGTCCCAGCGGCAGTCCGTCGCCAGTCAGTCCGGCCGGCACCGCAATTCCCGGCAGACCCGCCATGTTCACGGTGACCGTGAAGATGTCGTTGAGATACATTTTCACCGGATCTGAGGCCATTTCCTGGTCGGCGATGCCGAAGGCCGCCGAGGGCGTCGCCGGCGTCAGCAGCGCGTCGATGCCGTCGGCATAGACGGTCTCGAAATCGCGTTTGATCAACGTCCGGACTTTTTGCGCCCGCAGGTAATAGGCATCGTAATAGCCGGATGAGAGCACATAGGTGCCGATCATGACTCGGCGTTTGACCTCGCGGCCGAATCCCTCGGCGCGGGTCTTCTCGTACATATCCGCGATGTCCTTGCCCGGCACGCGCAGGCCGTAGCGCACGCCGTCATAGCGCGCCAGATTGGACGACGCCTCGGCCGGCGCGACGATGTAATAGGCTGGAAGCGCGTATTTCGTATGCGGCAGCGAGACGTCGACGATCTCGGCGCCAGCGTCCTTCAGCCAGGCGACACCCTGCTGCCAAAGGGTTTCGATCTCGCCCGGCATGCCGTCCACCCGGTATTCCTTCGGGATGCCGATCCTGAGCCCCTTCACGGAGCGGCCGATCGCTGCCTCATAGTCCGGCACGTCACGGTCGACCGATGTCGTGTCCTTCGCATCGACGGAGGCCATCGATTTCAACAGGATCGCCGCGTCGCGGACATCACGGGCAATCGGCCCGGCCTGGTCGAGCGAGGAGGCAAAGGCGACGGTGCCCCAGCGCGAGCAGCGCCCGTAGGTGGGCTTGATGCCGACCGTGCCGGTGAAGGCGGCCGGCTGGCGGATGGAGCCGCCGGTGTCGGTCGCCGTCGCACCGGCGCAAAGATGCGCCGCCACCGCCGCGGCCGATCCGCCGGACGAGCCGCCGGGCACGAGGTCGAGGTTGGAACCCTTCTTCCGCCAAGGGTTCTTGACCGGGCCGTAATAGGACGTCTCGTTCGACGAGCCCATGGCGAACTCGTCCATGTTGAGCTTGCCGAGCATTACCGCGCCGTCAGCCCACAAATTGGCCGTGACGGTGGATTCGTAGCGCGGCTTGAAGCCGTCGAGAATGTGGCTGCAGGCCTGGGTGTGGATACCTTCGGTCGCGAACAGATCCTTGATGCCGAGCGGAATGCCTTCGAGCGCCCCGCCCTCGCCCTTGGCCAAGCGCGCGTCGGACGCCTTCGCCATGTCGCGCGCCTTATCGGCCGTCACCGCGACATAGGCATTGAGCGCGCCATTGGCCTGGTCGATGGCGGCCAGATAGGCGTCCGTCAGTTCGACGGCGCCGATGTCCTTCGACGCCAGCTTGCCGCGTGCTTCCGCTATGGTCAGTGAAGTCAGATCATTCATCAGGTCAGGGTCTTCTCATAAAAGCAATTGTAGGCGGAATCCGGATAATCGAGGACTGGACCGCAAGGCGTGAAACCCGAGCGCTCGTACAGCGCCCAGGCCGGTTCGAAGCCCGTGGTCGACCCGGTTTCGAGAACCAGCCGGCCAAGACCGAGGTCGCGAGCCTTGGCTTCGATCGCCCGCAGAATTTTCCAGCCCGCACCAGTGCCACGCACGGCTGGTGTCGTGAACATTCGCTTGATCTCGCCAAGCGTCGCATCATGCACTTTCAACGCCCCGATCCCGACCGCTTCGCCGGTGTCGTCGCGCATTACAAACACGGTGGTATCCGCATCCGCCATCTGTTCGGCGGTCAGCTGGAATTGAAACTCCGGGGGCGAGAGTGGTTGCAGATAGCCATTGAGGCTGGCAACCAGCGTCCGCACTTCATCCTGGAGCGGCGTTTCCACCGCGATCGTAACGGCCATCGCCGGCTATTCCACCACCTTCGGCACGACGAAGAAATGGTCGTCGCTCACCGGGGCATTGGCCATGATGTCGTCGACCTTCGCCCCGTCGGTGACGACATCGGCGCGCTTCTTCATTGCCATCGGGATCACCGAAGTCATCGGCTCGACGCCTTCGACGTCGACCTCACCGAGGTGCTCCACGAAGCCGAGGATGGCGTTGAGTTCGCCCTCCATGGCTGCGACGTCGTCGTCGGTAACGGCGATTCGGGCCAGCCGGGCGACCCGGCGGACGGTATTGGTATCGACGGACATTGCGGCCCTATGGTTGTGACAAGATTTTCGCGAGCTATAGCGGCGTAGCCGGCACGAGGCAACGGCGCGTCCCGTCCATCATCCTCACGCTGGTCGAAGGAGGGTCTGACGGCAGAACCCCTCAGACCCCGAAGGCTTCTCCGATCGCCGGATTGCGGACCTTGCTGGCCTCCCCTTCCATCGCTTCGATGAACTTGTCCGGCGTCGCGTCGAGCATGGGGAAGGTGCCCCAGTGGATTGGCATGATCGTATCGAAGTTGAAGTAGCGTCGGCAGGCCAAGGCCGCCACAGCCGCCCCCATGGTGAAGCGGTCGCCGATAGGCACCATCGCGATCTTCGGCGCGTGCAGCTCCTCGATCAGCGCCATGTCGGCGAAAATGTCGGTGTCGCCCATATGATAGACCGTCGGCCCGTCGTCGAAATGGAAGACGAGGCCGTTTGGCATGCCGAGATAGGTCACCGTCCCGTCCTCCTCGACATGGCCGGACGAATGGAACGCTTGTGTGAAAGTCACGGTAAAATCGCCGAAGGCGATCGTGCCGCCGGTGTTTCCCCCTTCGCCGTTCTCGGCGCCCTGCTTGCCCAGCCAGTTCACCAGCTCGTAATTGCCCACGATCTTGCAGCCGTGTCGCTTCGCCAGTTCCACCGTATCGCCGACATGATCGGCGTGGCCGTGGCTGAGCACGATATGCGTCACGCCTTCGGCCGCCGCTGCCAGATCGCCCTTGAAATGCGGATTTCCCGTGAGAAACGGGTCGATCAGGATAACCGAAGCGGCCGTCTCGATTCGAAATGCGGAATGGCCGAAATAGGTGATCTTCATGAAGCTGCTCCTTGCCGTGGAAGGAAAACCCGGCGGTTTGCCATAGTCTGCGCTCGCCGTGCTAACTGCGCGTAAAGGCGGAACGGTCAAGGATTTGGAATGCCCATCCTCGCAATCGATGAGTTCGCCGCAAATGTGCCGGAAGGTGCAACGATCGCTGGTATCGACCTCGGAACCAAGACCATCGGGCTCGCCGTCTCGGATCTCGGACAAGGCTTCGCGACGCCGCGCAAGGTAATCCGGCGGGTCAAGTTCACGATCGACGCCAAGGCCCTGTTGGCCGCTCTGGACAGCGAACGCGTCGCTGGCATCGTGGTCGGCCTGCCCCTCAATATGAACGGCTCCGAGGGGCCTCGCGTCCAGTCGACCCGGGCTTTCGTGCGCAATTACGCGCAGTTCGACCCGCGTCCGGTGCTTCTTTGGGACGAGCGGCTGTCGACGGTGGCAGCGGAACGCGGCTTGCTGGAAGCGGACGTCTCGCGCCGCAAACGCGCCGAGCGGATCGATTCGGCTGCTGCTGCCTTCATCCTTCAGGGCGCGCTGGACAGGCTTTCGTCGCTGCGGCCATAGGCGACGTAGGCAGGCGCCGCAAATGCATTCGGCTCGGATGCTCGGCGGTTCTCCCACCACGCGGCGATCTTGCGACGCTTGCGAAATGCGACGATGGCCCCGAGAATCAGACTGTCGACGACAAGGGCCTCGGCGATCATGCCGGGAATGGCAGTCGGCTCGATCCCCAGCATGGTCCCATACATGTTGAAGACTTGATCATGCAGCGCGCGGGAGAAGAACACCCCGCCCAGATCGTTGAGCGACAGGAAATACCAGCCCCAGAAGAACGCCAGCGGGCCGAGCCAAAGGGCGAGAAGCTTACGCATCAGTGGCCATCGCTTTCTTCGAATTTCGACGACCGCTGATTTTCGATCAACGCCCTGCGCTCGGCTGCCCGAATGGACTGGAGTATCGTCTCGAACGTCGCGTCGTCGGCGCCGTCCTCGTCGACTTCCATCAGATGGTCGAACAGCAGCGCTCCAAATGTGAACGCTACTGAGACGAGGAAGCCCGGCCCCTCCCCGAAGACCTCGGCGACCGGCGAACCCATCAGTGCCGTCGATGCGTAAAGGGCGACAAGCGCTACAAGCACGGCACCGGCGATGGGCTCGGCCCTGCGCGCGGCGGCCACCGACGATACGTTCAGGCCGGCAATCCCCACGCCGAAACCGATCGCCAATGCGGCGAACATCGCAGCGAAGGCGAGCGCCTGATGCGGAAGCAGGCCGAGATCAAGGGGATTGGGCATCAGGGCCAGCAGGCCGCCCCACCCGTCACCCGACAGACCTCCGAGCATCCCTGCCTCTTGAGCGAGGCGCAGGCCTGTGAGAGCGGTGAACCCCGTCCAGGCACTCAGTGCCAGGGTCGTCGCCAAACGGCGCATGGGTGCCTCCCTACGTCATGGTTACCAGTTCATTAACGCCCAGTCTCGCGATCCGCTCCCTTCGCCGCAACCGATACCGAACGTTAACCTTAATGGCTCCGGGCCACTCCCCCGATTTCTCTCCGGTTCTGGAATAACTTCCAACTCCCCATAGGGTTGCCGCAAAAACCCGAGGTATACCGTCGTCAGCGGATGGGTGGATAAAGATTATCGACGATGGCGCGGGAGTCGTGACGCAGATCGAGCATCCCGTAGGTGTGGCGGAACACGCCGCCGAGCCGCGTATCGACGAAGGCATCAGCGGCGCGCGCGGCGTTCAGACGACGCAACGCGGCAGCCGCGCCGGCGAGCGCCAGTTGCTCGGCAAACAGCCGGCATGCGCCTTCGTCGGACAGGGCCATCGACAGCGCGGCCCGCAGGACGCCTGGCGTGCCGCCCGCCGTGACGCCCAGATCCGTTTCGATCAGCCCGATTACCGTCTCGAAGGCATCCGGGTCCTGCCGCAGCACACGCGCCAGATCGAGCGCCATGACGTTGCCCGAGCCTTCCCAGATGGCGTTCACTGGCGCCTCGCGGTAGGCTCTGGCAAGCCGTCCGTCCTCGACGTAGCCATTGCCGCCAAGACACTCCATCGCTTCGTAGGTGAGCGCGGGCGCCAGCTTGCAGACCCAATATTTCGTCACCGGCGTCATGACCCGCGCCCAGGCCGCCTCGGCGGCGCCGTCGCCATCCTGCGAGCGACGGTCGAAGGACTCGGCCAGGCGCAACGACAGCGCCGTCGCACCGGCGACGTCCAGGGCCATGTCAGCGAGCACCCTGATCATCTGAGGCTGATCGACCAGGACATTGCCGAACACCTGACGCTCGCGGCAATGATGTACCGCCTCGGCGAGCGCGCCTCGCATCAGGCCGGCGGAGGCAAGCGCACAATCGAGCCGGGTCAGCGTGACCATGTCGACGATCGTGCGGACGCCCCTCCCCGAATCGCCGATCCGGACCGCCTCGGCATCGATGAATTCGACCTCCGCCGAAGCGTTGGAGCGGTTGCCGAGCTTGTCCTTGAGCCGCTGGATGAAAAGGCCGTTGAGCGTACCGTCGTCGCGCCGCCGCGGCATCAGGAAACAGGTCGGGCCATCGCCGGTCTGTGCGAGAACAAGGAAAGCATCCGACATCGGCGCGGACATGAACCATTTGTGGCCGGTGATGCGATAGCGGCCGTTTCCGGCTTCGATCGCCCGCGAGGTGTTGGCGCGAACGTCCGTTCCGCCCTGCTTCTCGGTCATGCCCATGCCGAGCGTGACGCCAGCCTTCGTCAGCGGCGGCTTCACGCCCGGATCGTACTGCCGGGTCGCGATGACCGGCAACCAGGCATCGCGCACCTCCGGCGCCGCAGCCAGCGGTGCGACCGCCGCACTGGTCATCGTTATCGGGCACAAATGGCCGCATTCGACACCGGCCGTCATGTAGAAGCGTGCCGCCCGGGCGCGATGGCGAACGCCCTCCTCCTCGGCCGGACCGCTCCACAGCGACGCATGCAAACCGTCCGCGATCGAGCGGCGCATCAGCGCGTGATAGGCCGGATGATAGTCGACGAGTTCCAGCCGACGGCCCTTCTCGTCGAAACGACGCAACTTTGGCGGTTCGGTATTGGCAAGGCGCGCAAGATCGTGCGCCTCGGCGGAACCGCAAAACCGCCCATGCTGCTCCAGCGCCAGGAGCGTCGCGTCGCCGAACTCCGCCGCGAGATGCCGCAGCAGCGGGTCGCTTCGAAAAGCATTGAAGCCGGCGTAATCGGATGACTGGTTGACCACCTCATGGGTCTGAAATGTCGGTTCGGCCATATCAGCCTCCTCGTTCGGTTCGCTCGCCAAGACGATCCTTGCCGCAAAACCCGCGATTGCCTATAGGCGTGGGTTTTATGAGCGCGACTTCTTTCTTTCCCGTATTTTCCCAGCGACACCTGCTCGGCATTGCCAGCCTGCAGCCGCACGAGATCGAGCAGTTGATCGATCTCGCCGAAGCGGAGGTCGCCATCGGCCGCCGTCGAGACAAGAAGAAGTCGACCCTCAAGGGGCGGACCCAAATCAATCTCTTCTTCGAGGCCTCGACCCGAACCCAGGCATCCTTCGAACTTGCCGGCAAGCGTCTCGGCGCCGACGTCATGAACATGTCGGTCGCGAACTCGTCCGTCAAAAAAGGCGAGACGCTGATCGACACGGCGATGACGCTGAACGCCATGCGACCGGATATTCTCGTCGTGCGGCACCACTCGGCGGGCGCCGTCGCACTGCTCGCCCAGAAGGTGGCCTGTTCCGTGGTCAATGCCGGCGACGGAGCCCATGAGCACCCGACGCAGGCGCTGCTAGACGCCCTGACTATCCGGCGGCGAAAGGGGCGGATCGCGGGGCTCATCGTGACGATCTGCGGCGACGTCTTGCACAGCCGCGTCGCCCGCTCGAACATTCTCCTGCTGAACGCCCTTGGCGCCCAGGTCCGGGTCGTCGCGCCCTCGACCCTTTTGCCGCGCGGCATCGAGCAGATGGGCGTCGAGGTTCACCGCCGGATGGCGGACGGCCTGAAAGATGCCGACGTGGTGATGATGCTGCGGCTCCAGCGCGAGCGCATGGCCGGCTCCTTCGTGCCGTCGGTGCGTGAGTATTTCCGCTATTTCGGCCTCGACTCAGACAAGCTGAAGATCGCCAAGCCGGATGCACTGGTCATGCATCCAGGGCCGATGAATCGGGGGGTCGAGATCGCCTCGGAGATCGCCGACGGACCGCAAAGCGTCATCGAGGAACAGGTCGAGATGGGCGTCGCCGTGCGGATGGCCGTCATGGAAGCCTTGATCGGCGGTCCGGAGGATACGGTATGAGCGACCCGCTTCGCCCCCTCGTCATCGAACAGGTTCGAATCATTGATCCGGCACGGTCGCTTGACGCGGTCGGCTCCGTCGTCGTCGCGAACGGCGTGATCATCTCCTGTGGCGCCGATGCGCTGAACCAGGGACGGCCGGATGGCGCGGAGGTAATCGACGGGCGTGGGCTGGCGCTTTTGCCGGGCCTCGTCGACGCGCGAGTATTCATCGGCGAACCCGGCGGCGAACACCGCGAGACGATCGCGTCGGCCTCCGCGGCGGCCGCGGCCGGCGGCGTGACGTCTATCCTCACCATGCCCGACACCAATCCGGTGGTTGACGACGTCGCCATCGCCGAATTTGTCATGCGGACCGCGCGCGACACAGCCTCGATCAATGTGTTTCCGGCGGCAGCACTCACCCGAGGCCTGCGAGGCGAGGAGATGACCGAGATCGGCCTCCTGTCGGACGCGGGCGTCCGCGCCTTCACCGACGGCCGCAACACCATCGCGAACCCGGCGCTGCTGCGCCGGATCATGACTTATGCGCGCGATTTCGACGCGCTCGTCATGCATGAGACCCAGGACGCGGCGCTCAGCGGCGACGGCGTCATGAACGAAGGCCTTCTCGCCTCATGGCTGGGTCTGCCGGGCGTGCCGGCCGAAGCCGAGATCATTCCGCTAGAGCGCGATCTGCGGCTCGCCGCCCTCACAACCTGCCGTTATCACGCGGCCAAGATTTCGCTCGGCGAATCGGCCGAGGTCATACGGCGTGCCAAGCTGCGCGGCATCAGGGCGAGCGCCGGCGTCTCGATCAACCATCTGTCGCTGAACGAGAACGATATCGGCGAATACCGGACCTATTTTCGCCTGTCGCCGCCATTGCGCGGCGAGGACGACCGCTCCGCGATGGTCGCCGCGCTGGCCGACGGAACGATCGACATTATCGTCTCCTCCCACGATCCGCAGGACGCCGACGGCAAACGTCGCCCCTTCGCCGAGGCCGAAAGCGGCGCCATCGGTCTGGAAACGCTCCTGCCCGCGGCCTTGCGGTTGCACCACGCCTGCCATGTCGCGCTGCTTCGGATCGTCGAAGCAATGACGTCGGCTCCAGCAGCCTTGCTCGGTCTCGACCGGGGCACGCTCGTTCCCGGCCGGCCGGCGGATATGGCGCTCGTCGACCTCGATGCGCCCTTCATCTTCAGCGAGGAAGCAATCCATTCGCGCTCGAAGAACACTGCATTCGAAAACGCCCGCTTCCAGGGCCGGGTCTTGCGAACCTTCGTTGCGGGCCGCACAGTCTTTTCGGCGACCGAAACGAGCGGAGGTTGAGTCTTTTGGTGAGCGAAGGGGGGACGGGCCTGATCATCGCGGCGGCGCTTGCCGGTGGTTATCTCTGCGGTACGATTCCGTTCGGCCTGATCTTTGCGAGGCTTTTCGGCCTCGGCGACATCCGCAAGATCGGGTCGGGCAATATCGGCGCGACCAACGCGCTGCGCACCGGCAACAAGCCGATGGCGGCACTGACGCTCGCGGGCGATATCCTCAAGGGAACCGTCCCCGTTGTCGTCGCCGCGGCAATCTGGGGAGACGTGCCGGCCACGTTTGCTGGCCTTGGTGCCTTCCTCGGCCACCTTTTTCCGGTCTGGCTGAGCTTCAAGGGCGGCAAGGGCGTCGCCACCTATCTCGGCATCTTGCTGGGCATCGCTCCAGTTGGAGTGCTGATCTTTGCGGCCGTCTGGCTGTCGGTCGCTTATTTCTCTCGCTATTCGTCCCTCGCCGCCCTCGCCGCGACGCTGGTGGTGCCGCCCGCCTATTTCGCGCTCGGCTTCGAGACGGCCGCGACGCTTACCGCAGTGCTGACGCTGCTGGTCTATATCAAGCACCACGCCAATATCCGCCGTCTGCTCTCCGGTGAGGAAGGCAAGATCGGAGCGAAGGGGTGACTCTTACGGACGCTCAGAAGCCCGGCGTCCACCTCCCCCTGACCACGCGGCTCGCGTGGCTGCGCCTGATCCGCAGCGAGAATGTCGGCCCCGCCACGTTTCGCGCGCTCATCAATCGCTACGGCGGCGCCGAGGCGGCGCTGGAGGCACTGCCGGACCTGGCGGCTCGCGGCGGTCGCAAGATCCGCGTGGCCAGCTTGGCGGCGATCGAAGACGAGATGGCAAATGCCGAGCGGCTCAGCGCGCGCTTCGTCTGCCTCGGTGAGCCGGATTATCCGGTCCTGCTGCGCCGCATGGAACAGGCACCGCCGGTTCTGGCCGTCATGGGCGGCACGGACGTCCTGATGCGCCCGGCGGTCGCCATCGTCGGTGCCCGCAACGCCTCGCTCTCCGGCATCAAGTTGACCCGACGGTTTGCCGTCGAACTCGGTCGCGCCGGCTACTCCATTGTTTCCGGGCTTGCCCGCGGGATCGACGCCGCTGCGCATGAGGCATCGCTTGCGACCGGCACAGTGGGGGTTTTCGCCGGTGGCCTGGACCGACCCTATCCGAACGAAAACCGGCCACTGATGCGACAAATCGTCGATGCCGACGGTTGCCTCATCTCCGAAATGCCATTCGGCTGGGAGCCGCGTGCCAGGGACTTTCCGCGTCGCAACCGTCTGGTTGCCGGGATGGCGCTCGGGCTTTTGGTGGTGGAAGCAGCCACGCGGTCGGGCTCCCTGATCAGTGCCCGCTTGTCCGCCGAAATGGGCCGGCTCGTCTTCGCCGTTCCCGGATCGCCGCTCGATCCGCGCGCGGTCGGCACCAACGGCCTTCTCAAGGAGGGTGCGATTCTGGCGACGGATGCCGAAGATGTCATCGCAGCACTGCGTCCCCTCGACGCACGGATGACGCCGAACGACGGCGATGTCGCGTTGGAAGAGCCCGCGGGGAATGGCCCCGCCGATGAACCCGCCGAAGGCGAACGCGAGCGCATCGTCGAAACGCTGGGGACGACCCCCATCGATATCGACGACATCATTGCGCACACCGGATCGTCGCCCGGCGCCGTACAGTTGGTCCTGCTTGAACTCGATCTTGCTGGGCGTCTTGAACGGCACGCCAACGGCCGGGTGTCACTGCTTCTTTGATGTCTCGGCGGAGGAACCGATCTGTTGCTCTGTCTCGAGTCGCGCCATGTCCATCAAATATCCGAGGATCGACCCCTCCCTGGCCCCGGACACAACCTTTAATTGCTCGAGCATATCACGGACATATTGGAGATTTTCCCGTCGATCGGTTGGATTGGCTGACATGGACGGCAAAACTCCAGAAACTCAAGGATATCGGCAGTTCAGATGTGGCGGAGCCCGGATCACCTGACGATAGGCATTTATAGAAAAATTCCCTCTATAGTTGCAAGCCCATCTTACGTAGTCCTCGTCGGGGTTGACCGCCCGCGCCGGACTGTCCATGTGACGGGACGGTCGACAGTCGGAATCTCGCCATCTTCGGCTGTGCATTCGGCTGCCGGTATGACCTTTCTCCTGCCAGGACATAATATCTATGGATGTCGTCATCGTTGAATCGCCTGCCAAAGCGAAGACGATCAACAAATATCTCGGCGGAAACTACAAGGTTATCGCCTCCTACGGTCATGTCCGCGATCTGCCGCCAAAAGACGGGTCCGTGCGGCCGGACGAGGATTTCGAGATGATCTGGGAGGTCGCCAAACCGTCCCAGAAGCGGCTGACGGAGATCGCCCAAGCGGTTCGGGCCGCCGACGGCCTCGTCCTCGCCACCGATCCCGATCGCGAAGGCGAAGCGATTTCCTGGCATGTTCTGGAAGTGCTGCGCCAGAAAAAGGCGATCGGCAAGAAGCCGGTCAGCCGCGTCGTCTTCAATGCCATCACCAAGAAGGCCGTCCTCGACGCCATGGCCAATCCGCGGGAGATCGACGAACCGCTAGTCAATGCCTATCTCGCCCGCCGGGCACTCGACTATCTGGTCGGGTTTACCCTGTCGCCAGTACTCTGGCGCAAGCTGCCGGGCGCCCGCTCCGCCGGCCGGGTCCAGTCGGTGGCGCTGCGGCTCATCTGCGACCGGGAAGCCGAGATCGAGCGCTTCAAGACGGACGAATACTGGCAGATCGCCGCCCAGCTCGCCACGCCGCGCGGCGATGACTTCAAGGCGCGCCTGACGGTTTTCGACGGGGAGAAGCTGCAGAAGCTGTCGATCGGCAACGAGGAGCGCGCATCGGTGGTTCGTTCGATGCTCGAAGGCGCGACCTACCGCGTTGACAGCGTCGAAGCCAAGCCGACGAAGCGCAATCCCGGCCCGCCCTTCACCACCTCGACATTGCAGCAGGCCGCCTCCGCCAAGCTCGGCTTTTCGGCCTCGCGAACCATGCAGGTCGCGCAGAAGCTCTACGAAGGTGTCGATGTCGGCGGCGAGACCGTCGGCCTGATCACCTATATGCGGACCGACGGCGTGCAGATGGCGCCGGAGGCCGTTGCGGACGCGCGCCAATCCATCGGCGCCAGCTTCGGCGAGCGCTACGTCCCCGAGAAGCCGCGCTATTACGCGACCAAGGCCAAGAACGCTCAGGAGGCGCACGAGGCCATTCGTCCGACCGAGTTCGGCCGTGCGCCGAAGGATGTCGAGCGCTATCTCGATCGCGACCAGGCGCGTCTCTACGACCTCATCTGGAAGCGCTGCATCGCCAGCCAGATGGCCTCGGCCGAAATCGAACGCACGACCGTCGACATCTTCGCGAGCGGTGGCGGCAAGACCGCGACGCTGCGTGCGACCGGTCAGGTGATCAAGTTCGACGGCTTCATCGGCGCCTATGTCGACCATCGCGACGATAGTCGCGCCCCGGATGCTGGCGATGACGACGAGGATTCGGCGCGTCTGCCGGAGATTCTGGCGAACGACGACCTCGCCAAACGCGCCATCGACGCCTCGCAGCACTTCACCGAGCCGCCGCCGCGTTACTCGGAGGCCTCCCTGATCAAGCGGATGGAAGAGCTCGGCATCGGCCGTCCTTCGACCTACGCCTCGACGCTGCAGACGCTGCAGGACCGCGACTACGTCGTGCATGAAAAGCGCAAGCTTCTGCCCGAGGCCAAGGGCCGGTTGGTCACGGCCTTCCTGCACAATTTCTTCGAGCGCTATGTCGAGTACGATTTCACCGCCGAACTCGAAGAGAAGCTCGATCTCATCTCCGCCGGCAAATTGGCCTGGAAGGACGTTCTGCGCGAGTTCTGGCAGAACTTCTCGACCCATGTCGACGGCACCAAGGAGTTGCGGGTCACCGATGTCCTCGACGCGCTGAACGAGGAACTCGGACCGCTCGTGTTCCCGCCCAAGGAGGATGGCACCGAGCCGCGCGCCTGCCCCCGCTGCGGCGAGGGCAAGCTATCGCTCAAGCTCGGCAAGTTCGGCGCCTTCGTCGGCTGCTCGAACTACCCCGAATGCGGCTTCACCCGGCAGCTCGGCACCAGCCTTTCGGGGAACGGCAATGGCGATGAAGCAGAGGGTCCCAAGGATCTGGGCGTCGATCCGGAAACCAGCGACCCGGTGACGCTGCGCAGCGGCCGCTTTGGGCCCTATGTCCAGCGTGGCGAAGGCAAGGAGGCCAAGCGCTCGTCCCTGCCCAAGGGTTGGCAGCCGGCAGAGATCGATCTGGAAAAGGCTTTGCGGCTCTTGTCGCTGCCGCGCGAGGTGGGACTTCATCCCGAGAGCGGCAAGCCGATTCTCGCTGGCCTCGGCCGCTATGGTCCGTTTCTGCAGCATGACGGCATGTACGCGAACCTCGAGACCATCGAGGACGTGTTCGAGGTCGGGCTCAACCGGGCCGTTACCGTCATCGCCGAAAAGAAGGAGAACGGTGGTCGCGGTCGCGGCAAACCGGCGGCTCTGGCGACACTCGGCGAACACCCGCAGCTCGGCGGCCAGATCACCGTGCGCGACGGCCGTTTCGGCCCCTATGTCAACACCGGCAAGATCAACGCCACGCTGCCGAAGGGCAAGGACCCGTCGAGCGTGACGCTGGAAGAGGCGATCCAGCTGCTCAACGAACGGGCGGAAAAGACCGGCAAGAAGGGACCCGCGAAAAAGGCTGCAGCCAAGAGCAAGCCTAAGGCGGCCGCCAAGCCCAAGGCGAAGGCAGCTGCCGCCAAAACTGCCGCAGACGGCAAGACGCCGGCGAAGAAGGCGGCGGCGAAGGCACCCGCCAAGAGCAAAGCGGCGAAGAAGCCACCCGCCGAATCCTCCGCGACCGGCGACGAGTCGCTGCCTTGGGACGCGGACTGATCCGATGGCGCGGGGTCGGCCTCAGGGCGAAACGCGCCCGGAATTGAGCCGGGAGGCGGTGCTCCGCTTCATCACGGACAATCCGGGGCGCTCGTCCAAGCGCGACATCGCCAAGGCGTTTCAGGTCAAGGGCGACGAGCGCGTCGCCCTGAAGGACCTCCTTGCCGACCTGCAGGCCGAAGGCGTCCTCGCCGGCGGCCGCAAACGGTTTTCGACGCCCGGTGCGTTGCCGGACGTGGCGGTTCTCGAAATCCGTAGCCGCGACGATGATGGCGGACTGATCGCCGAACCCGTGAGCTGGGACGCGGAAAGAGACGGCGAGCGCCCTCGCCTGCCCGTTAGCCAGGATCGTGACAAGGGCCCGGTGGCCGGTCTTGGCGAGCGTATCCTGGCGCGGATCGACGAGGACGAGGGCGGCGCTAAAATCGCCCGCGTGATCCGGGTGCTGGAACGGCAGAAAACCTTGGCGCTCGGCGTGTTCCGCGCGCAGCCGGGCGGCGGGGGCCGCGTCGAACCGGTCGAGCGCAAGCAACTTGAATATATCGTGCGGGCGGGCGACACGAACCACGCCAAGGACGGCGATCTGGTGGAGATCGCGCCGGGGCCGCGCCATCGCACGAGCCTGCCGATCGCTACGGTCGTCGACGTCGTCGGCTCGATGAACTCCGAGCGCGCGATTTCGACCATCGCGCTGCATGCTCACTCCATCCCGCATATTTTTCCGAAAGCCGTGATCACCGAAGCCGAGGCCGCCGGCCCGGCAACGATGAAGGACCGCGAGGATTGGCGGAGGCTGTCTCTCGTCACCATCGATCCGGCCGACGCCAAGGACCATGACGACGCGGTGCATGCGGTGGAGGACGACGATCCCGCCAATCCCGGCGGCATGGTCGTCACGGTCGCCATCGCCGATGTCGCGCTGTATGTCCGCCCGGGCTCGAAGCTCGACGCCGAAGCCCGGCTTCGCGGCAATTCGGTCTATTTCCCGGATCGCGTCGTGCCGATGCTGCCGGAGCGCATTTCGAACGAACTCTGCTCGCTGCGTGAGGGGGTGGACCGCCCCGCCCTCGCCGTCCGGATGATTCTCGGGGCGCATGGCGAAAAGCGGCGTCACAGCTTCCATCGCATCATGATGAAAAGCCACGCCAAGCTGTCCTACGAGGCGGCCCAGGCGGCGATCGACGGTGCGCCGGGTGACGTGCATCCGACGGTCGTCGACGACATGCTGAAGCCGCTCTGGAAAGCCTATGGCCTCGCCAAGGCGGAGCGCGCGCGCCGGCAACCGCTGGATCTCGACCTGCCGGAGAAGAAGATCGTCCTGGGGCCGGACGGGCATGTCGACAAGGTCGTCGTGCCGCCGCGCCTCGACGCCCACCGGCTGATCGAGGAGTTCATGATCCTGGCCAATGTGGCCGCGGCCGAAACGCTCGAGGCGAAGCGCCAAGCACTGATCTACCGGGCCCACGACGCGCCCTCGCTCGCCAAGCTCGAATCCTTGCGCGACTTTCTGCGGACGCTGGAGATATCGCTGGCCAAGAGCGGCTCGCTGCGGCCATCGCATTTCAACGGCATCCTCACCCAGGTGAAGGCGAGCGAGCACGAGAGCCTCGTCAACGAGGTAGTGCTGCGGTCGCAGTCGCAGGCGGTCTATTCACCTGAGAATATCGGACATTTCGGTCTCAACCTCGTCCGCTACGCCCACTTCACCTCGCCGATCCGTCGTTATGCCGATTTGATCGTTCACCGGGCGCTGATCACCGCGCTCGGCCTTGGCGAGGGTGGGCTGAGCCGCGAGGACGAGGAGACCCTGGAACAGACCGCCGAGAACATTTCGCGCGCCGAACGTCGCGCCATGGCGGCGGAACGCGACACCGTCGACCGGCTGATCGCCCATCATCTCGCCGATCGCGTCGGCGAGGATTTCGACGGGCGGATTACCGGCGTGACCAAGGCCGGACTGTTTGTCGTTCTCCCAGCCTTTGGGGCGGACGGTTTCGTGCCGATCTCGACGCTCGGCAACGAGTTCTTCCATTATGACGAGGTGGGCCGCTCGCTGGTCGGCGACCGGAGCGGTCATGGCTTTCGCCTGGGCGATTCGGTAGAGGTGCGCCTCAAAGAGGCGCTGCCACTGGCCGGCTCGATGCAGTTCGAGATGTTGAGCGAGCCCCGCAAACTGCCGCGCACGACCGGCTCCTTCCACAAGGCAGGCGGACGCCGGCGCTCCACAGGACGCGACAAGAACGTTGCGGGGAAGGCCAGGAAACGGCGATGAGCCAGCAGATGATCGACAGCGAATACGCGGTTCGGGCAAGCAGCCCCGACAGCGTCCGGCCGGTGGGGCCGGCGCTGCTCAAGGGCCTTCGTTGCCGGTGCCCTAATTGCGGCGTGGGCAAGCTCTTCAGCGGCTATCTCAAGAGCGTGGACGCCTGCTCGGTCTGCCACCAGGAAATTCACCATCACCGCGCCGACGACCTGCCGCCCTATCTGACGGTGTTTATCGTCGGCCATATCGTGGTCGGCCTGTTCATGTTCGTGGAGCGTGCTGTCACGCTGTCCATGTGGACGCATTTGGCGATTTGGGTCCCGATCACGCTCTTCCTTTCGCTCGCGCTGCTTCAACCGTTGAAAGGCGCAACTATCGCATTGCAGTGGGCGTTGCGTCTCGGCGGCTTCGGCGGAGAGGCCGACGAGGAGCCATACGGTTGAGCGAGACCGGAGCCATGGCGGCGCTGGATGCCGGACGAATGCGGCCCGACGGCCCGCGGCCTGCCGGACCCAAGCAGCGGCCCCGCGACGCGGGAACATTGATCATCGTCGACGAGGCTGGCCCGGCGCCGCGTCTCTTGATGGGGCGGCGGGCGGCCGGACACGTGTTCATGCCAGGCCGCTATGTCTTTCCCGGCGGCCGGGTGGATGCCGCTGATCTCGCCCTGGCTTCGGCCTTCACCCTCTCCGAACCGGCCCTTGCGCGGCTTTGCGCGGGGCCCCCAGCCCGGTTCGATTCTCGCAGGGCGACCGCGACCGCCCTCGCCGCGATTCGGGAGACCTTCGAGGAGGCGGGCGCGATGGTGGGGGCGCCTGGTGCGTTCGAAGGCCGGACGGCCGGCTTTTGGGGCATGTTCGCCGACCGGGGAATTCGCCCGGATCCCGGACGCCTTGTGCCGTTGGCGCGCGCGATCACGCCGCCGGGGCCGCCTCGGCGCTACGACACCCGCTTCTTCTGTGTGTCCGCTACCGAGATGTCGCACGGGCCGTCGCTCGAGGACCTGCCGACCGATGAACTCGAAGCGGTCGAATGGTTCACCTTCGATCAGGTCAAGCAACTATCACTCGCCGCCATCACCTTGCGGGTTCTCGCGGATCTGGAGGCGCGGATCGCGGACGGATCGTGGCGCGACGCGACACGCCCCATGCCCTTCTACCGGGCCGTGCGCGGGCGATTCGTCCGCGATTTTCTCTGACGGTATGGGCGGACCCGCCGGATGGGCAAATGGACGCCCGATGACATCGTCGCACAAGCCGAACACGAGATCGAACAGGTCGACTGGGTCTCGGCCGGCGCCGCCATCGCTTCGATCAGCGCGGTCGGTATCGCCCTTGGCCTTGGCCTGCCCCTGCTCAGTGTCATTCTCGAGCAACGGGGGATCTCGGCAAGCCTGATCGGCGCCAACACCGCCGTTGCCGGAATTGCCTCGCTCCTCGCGGCGCCCTTGATCACGCCGATCGCACGCCGTCTCGGCGTTCGCTTGTCGATGCTGATTGCCATTGCTCTCTCAGGCATCTCGGCTCTCGGCTTCTATTTCCTGACACCGTTCTGGACCTGGTTTCCGCTGCGGCTGGTCTTCCACTTCGCGATCACGGCGCTGTTCGTCCTCTCCGAATTCTGGATCACCGCGGCGGCACCGCCCGGCAAGCGCGGCTTCGTTCTGGGCATCTACGCGACCGTCCTGTCGCTCGGCTTCGCCGCCGGACCGTTCATCTTCTCGCAAGTCGGCTCGACGGGAATCCTGCCCTTCGCGATCGGCGCTGGCGTCATCTTTGCCTCGGCGATTCCCTTGTTCTTCGCCTGGAACCGACAGCCCGCTCTCGGAGAGCGTCAACGCGGCTCCTTCTGGCGATACATATTCGCCGTCCCGACCGCGACCGGCGCCGTGCTGATCTTCGGAGCCGTGGAGTCAGGCGGCTTCGCGCTGTTTCCGATCTATGGCGAACGGCTTGGCTTTTCGGAATCATCCGCCGCCCTGTTGCTGACCGCGATAGGCCTCGGCAATGTCCTGATGCAGATTCCGATCGGCCTTGTGTCCGATCGTGTCCGGGATCGCCGCAGCCTGTTGTCGCTCTTCGCGCTGATCGGCCTCATCGGAACCCTGTCGCTGCCTTTGGTGGCCCAAGACTGGATGTTGATGGCCACACTCCTGTTCCTGTGGGGCGGCGTCGTGGCCGGCCTTTACACTGTGGGGCTGGCGCATCTGGGATCGAAGCTCGCCGGCTCCGAACTCGCCTCGGCGAATGCCGCCTTCATCTTCTGTTATTCCGCAGGCATGCTCGTCGGTCCGCAGGCCATCGGCTCGTCGATGGATCTGTTCGGAGCCAACGGATTCGCTTGGGCGCTCGCCCTCTTCTTCGGCCTCTACCTCGTCCTTACGCTGGGGCGAATGGCGTGGGCGAGACGGGCTTGACTTGCCGACGAGCTTGGCTATGGTCCGCGTCGAATTCGCCGCCGCATCGCGACGGCGCGTTGGTGCGTGGTGTGTCGGCTGTTATGCAGTTAATCCCACAAGCCGAAACAGTTTCAGCCGCAGTCGTAGCGAACGGAATCGGCCCGCGCCCGGTTCGATCGAAAATGACGACGCGCATCAGCGAACGGATAAGGCCATGGCGAAGGCAACCACCATCAAGATCAAGCTCCTCTCGACAGCCGACACCGGCTTCTTCTATGTCACGAGCAAGAACAGCCGCACGATGACCGAGAAGATGGTGAAGACCAAGTACGACCCGGTCGCGCGCAAGCACGTCGAGTTTCGTGAGGCGAAAATCAAATAATTTTCGGCACGATCGGCCGATGATGGCGCCGCTCCGGCAACGGGGCGGCGCTTTTGGTTTTGGAGTGCCGCCTTGTTTTGCCAAGCGCCGCCGGGCCACAGGCCACGGCGAGAAAACCGTTGGCGCGCATGTTCGCCAAACGGCATCGGTTGAACGAAGCGCGATATCAGCGGCAATAGGGATCGGGTGATCGTCGGCGGGGGGCGCCGCAAAAAAGTGGCCGGCCGGCAACGCACAACGGTACGAGGAAACCGCATGCGCACGCTACCGACCGACCTCCCCACGGGACCCAGGAGATGCGGCGGACCTGAGCATTCCATGGGGGTAACTTCGAAGGTCTTCCGTCTAGCTCTTGACCTTCGATTTCTGTCTGGAGACTCGCCCAGAACCGATTCAATTGCAACGACATTGCGCGCCATTGGGTCTAGACTTTTAAGAAATGGTTAAGGCCGTTTTGTTTCGGCTTCGTTCGAAGTGGTATCAAGATGATACGCTAGGCGCTTCCTCGACCGGCGGTGGCCCCTCCCTACGGGGCCGATGCTTCCGAGGTCGAGAGGCCAAACCGCCGTTGCAACCTCCGGTCTGTTTTCAAGCCGCCTCCGCGGTACCGACCCGGTTGCGGCCGCCGCGCTTGGCCGCATAAAGCGCCTGGTCGGCCCGCCTCACCAAATTCGCCGCGTCGTCGCGCGCGCCGTCGAAGACGGCAAAGCCTTCGCTGACGGTCACATCGATCATTTCGCCGCCGATGTCGAAGGGTGTATCGCATACGCTGCGACGGATACGGTCGGCGATCGACATGGCGGTGTCGAAATCGGCGTCCATCATCAGGATCGCGAACTCCTCGCCGCCGAACCGGCACGCCAGATCGCTGGAACGCAGGCAATCGTTGAGCCTTGCGGAAAACTGCTTGAGCACGCGGTCGCCCGCCTCGTGCCCCCAGCCGTCGTTGACTCGCTTGAAGTGATCGATGTCGGCGATCAGCACCGAGAAGCTCGCTCCTGTGGTGCGAGCGCGCTGCACGGCCGTGGCGAGATGGGTCTCGAAGAAGCGGCGATTATGCAGCCCCGTCAGGGAATCGGACAGGGCAAGCTCAATTGTCTGTTCGACCGATTGCCGAAGGCGCTCGTCGTTGCGTTTGCGCCGCATTTGGGTTCGGATGCGGGCGATCAGTTCGTGGCGGTCGAGCGGACGCTGGATGTAGTCGTTGGCACCCAGTTCCAGGGCACGGGCAGCCGTTTCATCATCTTCCGCTTCCGCGATCGCGAGGACCGGCAGGAGCCGCGACGCCTCGTTCGACCGCAACTGCGATACGAGCCGCAACGGATCGACCGCTTTTGCTGCCATGTCGACCAACACGGCGTCGGCCGCCCCATTGACGGCGGCGGCGATCAAGCTTGCCGCATCCGCGACGGCCTCGACCTGCACCACGCCCTTCAGATATTTCTGGATCCGCCGCGTCTCGTCGACATCCTCCCCGTAGAAGGCGAGCCTGGCGAGCACCTCGCGCCCGTCGCCGGCATGCTCCTCCGCGACGAGGTTGATCGCCGTTTCGGCGCGGCGCCGCAATTCGTCTGTCACCAGCTTGAGGCGCGTCAGACTGCGGACCCGAGAGAACAGCGGCAGATCGCGAACGGGTTTGGTCAGAAAATCGTCGGCGCCCGCCTCGAGCCCGGCAAGCCGGTCGGAGGGCTGATCGAGGGCGGTAATCAGAACGATGGGAAGATACATCGTGCGGGGGTCGGCCTTCAGCTGTCGGCAGACCTCGAAGCCGTCCATCTCCGGCATCATCACGTCGAGGAGCACGAGATCGATGGGCTGGCTACGGCAAATCTCCAGCGCGTCTGCGCCGCTCATCGCCGTGACCACATCGTAGTATTCCGCCGACAGCCGCGCCTCGAGAACGCGAAGGTTCATCTCGATATCGTCGACCAGCAGGATTCGAGCGGTCATGACGCGACCCTCAGGCTTCGCCCAGGAAGGAGCGGATGGTGTCGATGAATTTGGTGACCGAGATCGGCTTCGAAATATAGGCTTCGCAGCCGCCCTGACGGATTCGCTCCTCGTCGCCCTTCATCGCGAAGGCCGTGACCGCGATCACGGGGATCCTGCTCAGCTCGGGATCGGCCTTGAGATCCCGTGTCACGTCGAGGCCGGAAATTTCCGGAAGCTGAATATCCATCAGGATCAGGTCGGGACGATGTTCGCGGGCGAGATCCATCGCGGTCAGTCCGCTGCGAGTCTGCACGGTTGCGTAACCATGTGCCTCAATCAGGTCGCGAAAGAGCTTCATGTTGAGTTCGTTGTCTTCGACGATCATCACGGTCTTCGCCATGGGCGACACTCCTTGCCTCGACCGACTTGCGATCTTGCGCTATCGAGGTCCCTTCTACGCTGATTTGATTTAAGAAGTGGGAATGGACGGGTTGCCATCTCTTAACGATAACAAAAGGTTGCACGGCGGCGTTGGCGGCGCCGGGATGAATCGCCAGGAAGCGGAAGCCCTGGCGGTCGCGGCGCTCGCCTTTATCGCTGCCGATCGGACCCTGTTCGACCGCTTCCTTGCGCTGACTGGACTCGACGTGCCGGCGCTGCGTCAAGCCGCCGCGACACCGGGCTTTTTGCCCGGGGTTCTCGATTTCATTCTCGCACACGAGCCGACGGTCCTCGCCTTCGCGGCCGACGCCGAAACCGATCCCTCCCGGGTCGCCGCGGCCCGGCAGGCGTTGGGCGACAGCCCTTTTGTGGAGCAGCCGTGAGCCGCGGCAGCGTCACCGCCGGTCCACCGATCGCATCGCTGACCAAATCCCATGATGCGCTGTTGGTGCTGGACGTCGACGAGGTCGTCCTCGAATTCATCGATCCGTTCGGCCGGCTGCTCGAGGAACATGGCGCGCGCCTCCACCCCGAGAGCTTCAAACTGACCGGCAACGTCCGGTCGATTTCGACTGGAGCGGCCCTGTCGGGGTCGGAGCTAGATCGCGTGACCGAGCTTCTCTACGAGACCCAGGAAACGCGACAGCCGCTGGTCGCGGGTGTCGCCGCCGCTCTCGACCGGCTGTCGTGCAAGGCCGACATCGTATTTCTGACGGCGATGACGCCGTCCTACTATCCATACCGGCGGGCCCTGCTCGACAAAAAGGGTCTGCATTATCCGATGATCGCAACCGAGCGCTCGAAAGGCGCGATCGTCGCGGAACTCTCGAAACGCTGGCCCGGTCCGCTCGTCTTCGCCGACGATCTGCCGCCCAATCTTGCGGGTGTCCGCAAGAGCGTGCCTGAGGTACATCTGCTGCATTTGATGGCGAACACCGTCTTCCGGCCGCATCTGCCGCCGCTTCCTGCCGGCGCGCATGCGGCGGCCCATTGGAACGAGGCCGAGACGATCATCGAGAGCATTCTGGCGTCCCACCGGGTTGAATAGATCGCGACGGTCGGATCGCCGGAAATTCCCTTTTCTCACGGACTTGGCTATTCTGGCCGCTGGGAATCGTCCGAGGTCGTGATGTCCATCCCACCCCATTTGCGGTTTTGCCGGGACTGCCTGGCCCGGGACGACACAGCGGGAGCGCGTTGTCGCGCCTGCGGCAGCCCGCGGGTCGTCGGTCATGGCGAGCTCGCCGAGCTCGCCATTGCCCATATCGATTGCGATGCCTTCTACGCGGCCGTCGAAAAGCGCGACCGGCCGGAGCTTCGCCAGCAGCCCGTGATCATCGGTGGTGGCCACCGCGGGGTTGTCGCCACCGCCTGCTACGTCGCCCGAATCCACGGCGTGCGTTNAGCAGCCCGTGATCATCGGTGGTGGCCACCGCGGGGTTGTCGCCACCGCCTGCTACGTCGCCCGAATCCACGGCGTGCGTTCAGCCATGCCGATGTTCAAGGCATTGAAGCTCTGTCCCGACGCTATCGTCCTTCGTCCGAACATGGCGAAATATGCCGAGGTTGGGCGCGCGGTTCGCGACATGATGCTGGCCATCACCCCGCTCGTCGAACCACTGTCGATCGATGAGGCGTTCCTGGACCTGAGCGGCACGGAACGACTCCACGGCCAACCGCCGGCGATGACCCTCGCGCGTCTTGCGCGCGATGTGGAACGGGACCTCGGCATCAGCGTCTCGGTCGGCCTGTCGCACAACAAGTTTCTCGCCAAGATCGCCAGCGATCTGGAGAAGCCGCGTGGGTTCTCGGTGATCGGCCGAGCAGAAACCCTGGTGTTTCTCCGAGACAAGCCGATCTCGATGATCTGGGGGGTCGGCGAAGCGATGGACCGGACATTGCAGCGAGACGGGCTCGCAACCATCGGCCAGCTTCAGACGATGGACGAGGCCGACCTGATGAGGCGATATGGCCGCATGGGCCAGCGATTGTTCGGCCTCTCGCGCGGCATCGACATCCGCACGGTCGATCCGCGCGGCGACATGAAGAGCATATCGGCGGAAACGACGTTCCATCACGACCTGTCGACGCGCGACCAGCTTGTCCCGGTCCTGCGGAGCTTGAGCGAAAAGGTCGCACGACGTCTGAAAGCGACCGACCTGTCCGCTTCGACGATCGTTCTCAAGATGAAATCCGCGGATTTTCGGACACGCACCCGCAATCGCAAACTCCACGATCCGACGCGTCTGGCCGATCGGATATTCGAGACCGGTCTCGCCCTGATCGAAAAGGAGATCGATGGAACGCGGTTCCGGCTCATTGGTATCGGCTGCGCGGATTTTGGGCCCGCCGCCCTTGCCGACCCCGACGATCTCGTCGATCCGGGCGCTGCCAAGCGGGCCAAGGCGGAGGCAGCGCTCGATCGCCTGCGCGACCGCTTCGGCCAAGGCTCGATCGAGACCGGCTATACGTTCCGACAGGCCGCCGATTCCGAGGTGCCCCGCCCAGCACGGCGACACGAAAACGACCCGGCTTCCCAGGAGTCCAAGAACGGCTCACGACAGGACACGCGCCCTCCCCCTGCTGGCGGCTTTCCCGTCAAACGCTTATAAAAGCTCGACGTCGAGGACCCCTGGTGCCGCCTTGACGGCGCTCGCCATCTGCGGCGAGACACGGTAGCGGCCCGGAAGCATGATCTCGATCTCCCGTTCGCCGCCGTCGCGGACCAGAACGAGCGAGACCTCGCTGTCGCCATCGCCTTGGAGCTGACCGCGAAAACTTTGCAGCGGCGCGGCGTCGCGCATGAAGACACGCAGTGATTTCTGCATGCGCACCGCCTCGTCTTCCAGCGACTGAACCGACTGGACGCGGAACGAGATTCCCTCCGGCCGTTCCTCCGCCGACACCGTCACGATCACCGACGTGCCGGGCTCGAGCATGTCGCGAAAGGCGTAGAGGGCTTCCGAGAACAGTACGACCTCGTACTGGCCGCTGGGGTCCGACAATTGGACAATTCCGAGCTTGCCGCCGCTCCGCGTCTTGCGTTCCTGCCGCGAGGTGACCGTACCAGCGAGTTTGCCGGCGCTGGCGCCCCGTTTCACACCAGCGACGACTTCCGCGTGGGTCTGCACCCGCAGCCGCTTCAACGTCGCCTTGTATTCGTCCAGCGGGTGGGCCGAGAGGTAGAAGCCGATTGCCTGGAATTCCCGCAACAACTTCTCCGACGCGATCCACAACGGCGCCGGGTTGAGCCGCAGCGGCTCAGGCGCATCGCCGGCCGAGCCGAACATGTCGTGCTGCCCCGACGTCCGCCCCTCATGGACCCGCAGCGCATAAGAGGACATCAGTTCGATATTGCCGCTCAACAGCGACCGATCGTGGCCGAAACAGTCGAGCGCGCCCGCCGCGATCAGGAATTCGAGCGTGCGCTTGTTGACGATCTTCGGGTCGATCCGGGCGCAGAAATCCTCCAGCGAGGCGAAACCCACGTCGCCGCGTCGCTCCACGATGTGCTCGACCGCATGTTCCCCGACGCCCTTGATCGCGGCGAGGGCATAGAAGATTCGGTTTTCACCCACCTCGAAGGATTTGTAGGATGTCCGGACGCATGGCGGCACGACCGCAATTCCGAGCCGCATCGCATCCATGCGGAAATCATTGAGCTTTTCGGTGTTGCCCGCGTCGAGGGTCATCGAGGCGGCCAGGAACTCGACCGGATGGTTCGCCTTCAGATAGGCCGTCTGATACGCTACCAGGGCGTAAGCTGCCGCATGGCTCTTGTTGAAGCCGTAATCGGCAAACTTGGCCAGCAGGTCGAAGATCATGTTCGCCTGGGCCTTTTGCAGACCGTTCTTGACCGCGCCCTCGACGAAACGGACCCGCTGCTTGTCCATCTCCGCGCGAATTTTCTTGCCCATCGCGCGGCGCAAGAGGTCGGCTTCGCCAAGCGAGTATCCCGCAAGCACCTGCGCGATCTGCATCACCTGTTCCTGATAGATGATGACGCCCTGCGTCTCCTTCAGAATCGGCGCGATCATCGGGTGAATGAAGTCCGGCTCCTCCTCCCCGTGCTTGCGGGCGTTATAGGTCGGGATGTTCTCCATCGGACCCGGCCGATAGAGCGCGACCAGGGCGATGATGTCCTCGAACCGGTCCGGGCGCATACCGATCAGCGCCTTGCGCATACCGACCGATTCAACCTGGAACACGCCCACGGTCTCGCCGCGGGTCATCATCTCGTAGCTCTTGGCATCATCGAGCGGGATAGCCGTGAGATCGATCTCGATGCCTTTTCGGGCAATGAGTTCCACCGCCGTCTGTAGCACCGTCAGGGTCTTCAACCCCAGAAAGTCGAATTTGACCAGGCCCGCCGGCTCGACCCATTTCATATTGTATTGGGTGACCGGCATGTCGGAGCGCGGATCGCGGTACATCGGCACGAGCTGCGATAGCGGCCGATCGCCGATGACGATCCCCGCCGCATGGGTCGAAGCGTGCCGGTAGAGACCCTCGAGCTTCAGCGCGATCGAGATCAGCCGGTCGACGATCTCCTCCCTCTCGCGCGCTTCCTGCAGCCGCGGCTCCTCAACCAGCGCCTGGGCGAGTGTCACCGGGTTGGCGGGGTTCTGCGGCACCAGCTTGCAGAGCTTGTCCACCTGGCCGTACGACATCTCCAGCACACGGCCGACGTCGCGTAGCACTGCACGCGCCTGGAGCGTTCCGAAGGTAATGATCTGGCCGACCTGCTCGCGCCCGTATTTCTCCTGGACGTAGCGGATCACCTCCTCGCGCCGCTCCTGGCAGAAATCGATATCGAAGTCCGGCATCGAGACGCGTTCGGGGTTGAGGAAGCGCTCGAAGAGCAGCGAAAAGCGCAGCGGGTCGAGATCTGTGATCGTCAGGGAATAGGCGACCAGCGAACCGGCGCCCGAACCACGGCCGGGTCCGACCGGAATCCCCTGCCCCTTGGCCCACTTGATGAAGTCCGAAACGATCAGGAAGTAGCCTGGGAACTTCATACGCTCGATGATCGACAGCTCGAAATCCAGGCGCTCGCGGTAGCTCGCCTCGGTCTCGCCGGGGGCCAGGCCGTGCGCCGCGAGCCGCTTCTCCAAGCCTTCGACGGCCTGCCGGCGAAGTTCGGCGGTTTCCGCGCCCTCCGCCTCGACCGGGTCGGCGTCGGCGCCGGCGAAACGTGGCAAGATCGGCGCCCGCGTCGTTGGCCGGTAGGAACAACGCCGGGCGATCTCGACCGTATTGTGAAGGGCTTCCGGCAAATCGGCGAACAGCACCGCCATTTCGCCCTGCGATTTGAGGCTGTGGTCCCGCGAAAGCCGACGCCGATCCTCGTGACTGACCAGCCGGTTGCTCGCCACCGCCATCAGCGCGTCATGGGCCTCGAAATCGTCTCGGCCAAAAAAGAACGGCTCGTTGGTCGCCACGAGGGGAAGCGCGAACTCATAGGCTAGCCGAACCGTTCCGGCCTCCACCTTGCGGCTCCGCCCTTCCTGGCGCTGCAGTTCGACATAAAGCCGGTCGCCGAAGATCGCCGCCAGACGCTCCAACCGGGTCCGGGCGATCGCCTCCCGGTCGGCGGCAAGTGCCGCGCCGATCGGCCCCAGCGGCCCGCCAGTCAGGGCGATCACCCCCTCGGCACGCTCCGCCACCCAATCGAACAAGACGTGCGGTTTGGGGTTATCCGGATGTCCGAGATAGGCTAGCGAAACGATTTCGACGAGATTGGCGAACCCCACCTCGCTCGCGGCGATCAACACCAGCGGCGCGATCGACGCCAAATTCCGGTCCTTGCGGCCGCCGCGCTCCTCAGACTCGGTATCGCCAAAGTCGACGTCGAGCTGACATCCGATAATCGGCTGTATGCCGGCCTTCGCGGCCTTTTCGGAAAACTCCAGTGCGCCGAACAGGTTGTTCGTGTCACTGATCCCGATCGCCGGCAATCCGTCCGTCTTGGCGAACTGGATGATCTGGTCCAGCCGCAACGCGCCTTCCAGCAGCGAAAACGCGCTATGGACCCGAAGGTGAATGAATTTCGGATCGCATTCCACCGGTTCCGTCATGGCCGATCACCCCGTCTTTACTGGCTCCGGCACCGCGGCACGATACCGATTGGAGGACCCGTCCCGTTTCCTCGCAAACCGCGCGTCAGAGCAAAGCCCTACGCGCATCGCCCAAGAGGTAACCCACGCCATTCGACGGGGTAAGACCCGAACCGTCCGATCCCCAGAAAACGTTGCATTAAACCGCGTGGATCAGAAGACTCAGGCTGAGGACGAAACCCGACACAGCGGCGAGAGACAGCAAGTCCTTGGCGAAGGTGAGCATAGTGAGTTCCCCTTTTGTTCAATGTTCGCTTTATGTTCCATTTACTGAGGCGTTGTCAAGGCGGATGTCGGACGGGCCGGTCGTACAAGGAGCCGGCCGTTAGCACCGGCGTTCCACGGTCATGTGTTTTATGACGGCCGATGGGCGGCGCTTGTGTTGCGTGCGCGATCGGGTAGCGTGTCCCTTACGAACTTCTTGTCGCAAGGAATCTGTGCAATGCGCGCGGGGATGGGGTCGATCGTGGTGGGTCTTGCCTGGCTATGGGCGGGCGTCGCCCATGCCGGATCGGTCGATCAGGAAACCAGCTATTTCGCCGTTCGCGGCTCGACACTTGCCGAACTCGACGAGGACCTCAACCGACAGGGTCCCTATGTCGCCGAGACCGGCCTGCGCCACCCCGGTGCGACCGAGGTGAAATTCGACGGCAAGGTGACCTACAAGAAGGTTGCCAAAGGTTGTGCGGTTGACCGCGCGGATCTGGGGCTCACACTGCACATCACCCTGCCGAAATGGACGCCACCCAAGCGTGTTTCCGCGCGCACGGTGCTGGTCTGGCGGACGCTCGAAGCAGACATCAAACGGCATGAGAACCAGCACGCGACCATTGCCAAGACGTGGCTGAAGCGGATGGAGATGGCGGTCAGGAACCTGCGAACTGAGCGAACCTGCGCCGACATGGAAATGCATGTGAACACGGTCACGCAGCGCTATCTTGCCGGCCACGAGCAGGCGCAGATCGAATTCGACACAATCGAAGGTCGTGAAGTCAATTTCCGGCTCCGGCGCGCCCTTAATCGTAATCTGTGGGGCGAAGCCGGCGGGTAGGATCTAAAAAGCGGCGGCACCTCTGTGACCAAGGGCGCAAAGCCGCCCACGGGCGATGGTTCGTGAGCGCCGGCGTCGCCTGGAGTCGGTGGGAGAACCGCTCCTTGCCTATCTGGCTCCGCCGACCCCCAGCTTCTTCTGCAAATTGGTCGAAGACGTCGTGTACTGAAACACCACCCGGTCGTCGGGGTGAACGATGCGTTTGGCCGCCTGCGTCATCAACGCCGCCTCGTGAAAGCCGGAGAGGATCAGCTTCAACTTGCCCTCATACCAGTTGATGTCGCCGATGGCGAAAATGCCCGGCTCGGACGTCTCGAATCTGGCGGTATCGACGGGAATGAGATTTTCGTGAAGGTTCAGCCCCCAGTTGGCGACTGGTCCCAGCTTCATCGTCAGACCGAAGAACGGCAGTATGCGGTCGGCGGTCACCTCGACGTCGCCGTCGGGGCCTTTGACGATGGCGCCTTGCATGACGCCGTCGCGGCCGACGATACTCGTCACCTGCCCCATCTGGAATGTGACCTTACCCGCTTCGCGCAAAGCCATCATTTTGGCGACGCTGTCCGGCGCCGCGCGGAACTGGTCGCGTCGGTGGACGAGGGTTAGGCTTTTCACGATCGGCTGCAGGTTCAGCGTCCAATCCAGCGCGGAGTCGCCGCCACCGACAATGAGGACGTCACGGCCACGGAACTCGTCCATGCGGCGCACCGAGTAGAAGACGCTGGTGCCTTCATAGACCTCGATGCCCGGCACCGGCGGCCGCTTGGGCTGAAATGAGCCGCCCCCGGCCGCGATGACGACGACCTTGCACTCGAATTCCTCGCCTTCGTCGGTCGTCACCAGGTAACTGCCCCCCTCGAGCCGCTCCAGACTGGTCACCATGCGGTTGAAGTGGAAGGTCGGGTGAAACGGCTCGATCTGCTGCAGCAGTTTCTCGGTGAGGTCGTGGCCCGAAATCACCGGCCATGCGGGAATGTCGTAGATCGGCTTTTCGGGATAGAGCTCGGCACATTGACCGCCGGGTCGGTCTAGAATGTCGATTAAATGGCATTTGAGATCGTAGAGTCCGAGCTCGAATACGGCGAACAGCCCGACCGGGCCGGCCCCGACGATCACCACATCGGTCTTCACGCGCTGCATCGAAACAAGTCTCCGTTGGGCTTTTTCCCCGCGAAAGGGGACGCGGCGCGCCTTTCAGGCCTGGCGTTCCGGCACGGTCAAAACGAGGCCGTCCAGTTCGTCGCGGATCTTGATCTGGCAGGACAGCCGCGAGTTCGGACGCACATCGTAAGCGAAGTCGAGCATGTCCTCTTCCATCGCCTCGGGCTCGCCAGTCTTTTGTGTCCAGGCGTCGTCGACATAGACGTGGCAGGTCGCACATGCGCAGGCGCCGCCGCATTCCGCTTCGATCCCGGGGACATCGTTCTTGATCGCGTTCTCCATTGCCGTCGAGCCGTTCGGCGCATTGACGTCGTAACGGGTTCCGTCCGGGGCCAGGAAGGTGATCTTTGTCATGCCTGCAACGCTCTGCTCTCGGTTTCGGGGACAGGATCGACGCCCAACAGACGGGGCCATGAAACGCCTGACCAAGGACCAATGATGTCCTGGCCATCGCGCGCGCCTTGCCCGGACCGAACGGGCTAAGGCTCGCTCATTTGCTTCGTTAGAGTTTGGCGCCGACGAAAGTCAACAGGAACACGATGAAAGCGACGATGACGCGAGGGCGGCCGCATTAGCCGAGTAGCGCGCGGACAAACCGAGCGGTCTGATCGAGTTCAGAACGCAAGGCTGCGACAGCCTCGTCGTCGAGAACCGAGTCCTCGAAGCGCTGGGCCGCGTCGGCAAGCGGAAATGCGCCGATATTACGGGCCGTCCCTTTCAGCGCGTGAGCGATAAATCGACATTCGTCTTCGCTAGCAATTTCAAGGCGGCCTTCGAACAATTCGAGATGCCGCAGCAAGAGCCCGAGCACTTCGGTCTCAAGCCCCCGATCGCCCGAGGTCTGACGGGCGAGGTGCACCAGATCGATCGGCCGCCGCCCCGACGGACATCGGACCGCACCGTCCGCCAATTCGATGGTAGAAGCCTCTTCCATCTGCCGTGTTGCCGCTGCCATACTCATTCTCCGAACCTGACATCCGCGATTCGACCGGCTATCCTGTTCAATCCCAGTTGCATCGCAGCCTCCACCATCAGCAATCAGGGTGGAGATAAGCTTAAATTTTTTGGAAGAATAAGGGTGTGCGGCGGCCTGATGGTGCAGTGCGGCTGCGGCGCAACCCTTGCTCCCATGGCCATGATCGAAAATTCTGTGCATTTCTCGCCAGATCGTTAACCTTATGTTTAAACTTGTACCTATCGGCCCGTTTTACGGTTTCTTTCAACGACGTCGCTAACTAGCATGAAGCATGCGAAACTGCCTGTCAGCCGCCTCCGGTCGACCAGGCATCTGCGCATGCCGCATCGGTTGGGGGCGCTACTCTCTTGCTCCGCCGCGGCGACCGTCGGCGTGACGGGTTCATAGTAACGAGTATTGAGGCGCGACAGCGATGTCCAAGACCAAATCCTTCGACCAGCTCACCGACGACGCGGTCAACGAAATCGAAGAGGCGCTTCGGGTCGATTTCGAGGAACCGGGCAATACGGACGATCTGAAGGAGGCGTCAGGTCATCTCGAGGAAAGCGCATCCGCCGATGCGACGAAGGTCGAATTTTCGCTCGACGATTTCGAGCGGCAGATCAATGAAACGGCAGGCCGCCTGCGTACGGAAGAAAACGCCGCCCCCTCTGGCGGAGCAAGACGCGCTTCGGTTTCCGACCTGGTCGGCGGTGGCCGTGCGAAAGCTCCGATAAGTGCGGCTCCCAGCGAGAAAGCAGCTCGGCCGTCAAATATCGCGCCGGATTCGACTGCGAGACCGTCCCGCGATAGCGGCACTTCCACGCGTCCTCAACAGGCTAGTGAGCCCGCGACGGTGGGACCGTCGGCGCCTCGGAGCGCGGAACCGCCGCGCGCCTACGCCCAGTCCGCCGCCAACGACGAGCAAAGACGCACGACCGTCATGGCGCAAGCGCTGCTCGACCGGCGGGCCTCCAGCGCTCCGATATGGATCGCACTTGCCGTATCGATCGCCTGGATCGGCTTTGTCGGCTTCATGGCATCGGGTCTTTATGGCATCGATGTCGCCACGCTTTCCAGCGGCCTGGTCAGTCCGGCGCGGCAGCGTGACCTGCTCCTGCTGACGGCCGTCGCCCTCGTCCCGGTTCTGTTGATCTTCGCCTTCGCCGTCATGATCCGCCGTGCCGCCGATTTGCGCCTCACGAGCCGTTCGCTCGCCGAAGTGGCACTGCGTCTCGCCGAGCCCGAAACGATCGCGACGGAACGAGTGATGAGCGTCGGCCAGGCGGTTCGTCGTGAGGTGGCCGCTCTCGGAGAGGGCGTCGAGCGCGCACTGTCGCGCACCTCCGATCTGGAGAACATCATCAGCACCGAGGTCGGTGCCCTCGAACGGGCGTATGCCGACAACGAAGGCAAGATTCGCACGCTCGTCCAGGATCTGGGAACAGAGCGTGAGGCGATGCTGTCGCACGCCGAGCACCTCCGCTCCTCCGTCGTCGGTTCGCATCAGCGGCTCGTGGAGGATGTCGATCAGACGTCCGAACACATCCTGCAGCGGATCGAGGAGGCATCCCAGCGTTTCACCAGTCTGCTCGACGAGCGCGGCGAGGCATTTGCCCGCGACCATGTGAAGCGTAGCGAGAATTTCATCGCCATGTTCGAGGAGCGCAGCCGCCTCGCCAGCGAGACCATTGCCGCCAATAGTGAGAGCCTGATGGCCCGGCTGACTGGGGCCGGCGACGCGGCGAGCGAACGGCTGAGCGCGACCGGCGACGAGGTCGGGCGCCTGCTGGAAAATCGGACGGCCGAGATCAAGAACCGGTCGGTGGAACTCCTCGATCAGCTCGAATCCGTAAGCCAAGACATCGAGAGCCGCCTTGTTGCATCTGGCGACGCGGCCTCCGGCCTGCTGAAATCACGTGGCGAAACGCTCGCGGCGAACAGCGAGAAATTTCTCACCGATCTCACCAGCCTTCTGGACGACCGTGCCATTGGCATCGCGATGGACGGCGAAACCTTCCTGGCCAGCCTGGATGGCGCGTTCGAGGAGCGGATGCGCGAAATCGGCGAAAAGAACGGTTTGTTCCTCACCAGTCTCAACGAGAGCGTCGACTCGCGCAGCCGGAAACTGGAGGAAGAATCCGGACGCTTCCTGGAGGTCCTCGACACCAGCCTCGTCGAGCGCACCGAGCGCGCCACCCAGATTCTCGCCGACGCCAACAGCCGGACCATCGGCGATCTCGACGAACGGATTGCGTCGATCGATCGCACATTGGCCGACCGCGGCGGCTTGCTGGTCACCAACATCGAACAGCGGGCCGATGCGATCGAGCGTTCGACCGATCGCATCACGGCGGCTCTGGAGACGCGCACCAAGGACTTCGCGGGGGTGCTTTCCGAGCGGACACAGGAGATCGTCGAGGCCTTCCAGTCCGGCCATTCGGATCTTTCGATGAAAGCCAGCGATGCGGTAGCGCTGACGCAGATGGCGCTCGAGGCCCGCACGAGCGAATTGCGCGCCCTCTTTGACGAGCGTGTTGCGGGCTTCGACGGTCTGATGGAAGAACGGACGGGCAAGCTCGCCGGCACCATCGACGATCGCTTGTTGGCCTTCGATCTGGCCAGTGACAGCCGCGTCGACAATATTGCGCAGCGGGCCGACGAGATGGACGCTGCCCTGGAGCGGACGGCGGAGCGCCTCGAGACCTTGCTCGAACAACGCCGCGCCGAGATCGAGGCCTCGATCGAACGCGGGGCGGAAGGAGTGCGTACGGCGTTCGATGGCCGGGCAAGCGCGCTCGAAGAGACCATTGCCTCTCACGGCGAGAATCTCGACGCGTCCTTCGCTTTCGCGCAGCAGAGTCTGCTCGGCAACCTCGAAGAGCGTGGTTCCAGCCTGACTACCGCCATCGAGGAAACCGTTGCTCGCATGGAAGACCTCATCGGCGCGAGTGAGGGTGCCCTGGCCAAGGGTATCGACGAACGGACGAGCGCGTTGGCCAACCTTCTCGACGAGCGCCAACAAGCCATGCGCACGACGCTCGACGAACGAACGAGCCTGTTGCGGTCGGCTTCGCAAGAAAGCCACAGCGCCCTTCTGGCCGCGCTCGACGAACGAATTGCCGGAATTTCCGGCGGCTTCGACGACGCCGTGCGCCATGTCGCCGACGAGCTCTCCGAGCGCGTCCAGTCGCTGCGAACCGTCATCGAGGATTCGCGCCTTGCGATCGTTGGAGACGTCGACAGAAACACCGAGCGCCTGCGCGGCGAGATGGACGAGCGGACCGAGGACTTTGGAAATCGGATCGCTGTCAGCGCCGGGTCCCAGCTCGCGGCGATCGAGAGCGCCTTGTCCCTCGTGGTCGAGGGTCTCGACGAACGGACCGCACAGCTACAAAACGCGGCGGATGGGGTCGCGACCTCTCTGCGTGACGAACTCGATGGCCGCTTCGAGACCATTCGCTCCGTCATGGCCGAAGGTCGCGAGACGTTGATCGGTGATCTGGACGGGCGTACCCGCATCATCGCCGACGAGATCGGCGATCGGGTGATGCGCGTCGGCGAAGGGCTGGATGCCCGCACGGCCGCGCTACGCGGCATTGTCGAGGAGGCGCGCACCATTCTGGTCGATGGTCTCGACGAGCGCATGGCGGCGATTCACGCCGTTGTCGACGGCTCGCAGGGATCACTCCTTGCCGGTCTCGACGAGCGCACGGCTCGGATCGGCGAGGAATTCGATTCCGGCCGCGCGTCGATCGCCGCGGCAATCGAGGATCGCGTCAAAGGTATCAGCGACGCGCTGTTCGATGCCGATCTACGCCTCGCTTCGGTGCTTGAAGAGCGTCGCGACAGCCTCGCCGCGATCGTCGAGGAAGCCGCGCGCTCCGCAGCCGCAACACTCGGCGACCGTGCCGATGACGTCCGCCGCGCCATCGAGCAAAGTGTCGGTGACGTCTCGTCGTCCTTGGAGCTTCGGCGCAACGATCTCGTATCGGCGTTGGAAACCGGTTCGACTACCCTCACCGGCGCGCTGGACGAGCGGACCGACGCGATCTCCGCCGCGCTCGAGCGAGGCCTCGGCAATGTCGAGCGTACGTTGAACAATCGCGCGGCGATGATCGCGGAGTCGCTCCGTCAGACGGTGACGGCGGCCACCACCGCGTTGAGCGAGGAAACGGGCCGCGCCCGCGAGAGCCTCGAAGCCGAAGGCAACAAGATTTCCGCAAGTGTCTCCGGCATCGATCGCTTGTTCCTGGCGTCCGGAGAAGAGGCCCGTGTCAAGATTGCCGGCGAAGCCGATCGTCTTGCCGAGCGCCTCGGCGCCCTGGCCGATGATCTGGCGAGCCGCTCGGCCGAGGCCAGCGCCACCCTCGTCGGTGAAGGCGGCCGGATCGCCGAAAACATCGGCGGCGCGGCGGAAGTGATCCGTTCGCTGTCCGAGCAATCGCGCACGCGGTTCGCCACCGAAGCGGATGAACTTGCCAGGACCATGGCCGATCTGTCGGGTCGCCTGCGCGAAGAGGGACAGGGCGTGCGCGAGGAACTCGCCGGACAGCGTCTGGCCCTCGTCGACAGCCTCGCCGGGATCACCACGTCCGTCGAGAGCCAGCTGGCCCGCAACACCGAGAGCTTCGCGGCCCAGATCGGCGCGGCCAGCGAGCGGATTCGCTCGGCGGGCGACGAAAGCCGCGAGCGGTTTGTCGTCGATGCCGGTGAGATCGCGAGCCAGGTCGAAAATGCCTCGGCGAAGATGCGTGAAATGACCGAAGTGGCGGAAGTCGCGCTGCGCGAAAACACGGAAGGCTTTGCACGCCGACTGTCCGGCACCTCGTACCAGTTGCGCACGGAAACCGACCGCGTGGCGGGAACCCTTGAGGAGCGTTCGCAGCGCTTTACCGAGGAACTTGCCGGCGTTTCGGAGCGCTTGTCCGAAATGTTGAGCTCGAACACGCTCAGCAGCGAACTCTCCGGGGCAACGGAGCTTATCCGCAGCGAGCTCGCCAACGCATCGCAGTCGATGCGTGACGGCGTCATGGAGGTTGCCTCGCAACTGCGCGGCGACGTTACGGACGCCTCGCAGAGCCTGCTTCGCGACGCCGACGGCGCGCGCGAGGAAATGATGGTTCGGAGCCGCGAGCTCGCCGACCACCTCGCCTCGATTTCGAGCGCGATCCGGGTCGAGACCGAGCGCGCCCGCGAGCAACTCCTGGAAAGCGCTGGAACGGTCGGCGAAGACCTGTCGAACAGGATGAGTCAGTCCGAGCAGGCCATCGCGGCCCGCGCCCGGATGATGGGCGAGGAACTCGATGCCAAGACCCGCGATCTGACCACACTGTTGAGCGCGCGCACGGCGGATATCTCGCGCATTCTCGACGAAGAGGCCCGGCCGATGTTCGATCGCCTCGGCGAGAACGGGTCCGAGTTCGCCCAATTGCTCGAACATAGTACCAGGGATGCCTCCGAGCGCCTCCGGGCGGAGAACGCAGCTCTCGTCGCCGCGCTCGGCCGGCGGGCCAGCGAAACGATCGATAGTCTCAATCAGTCCTCCAACGAGATTCTCGGCGCATTGGACGAGAAGACGTCAACCGCAGTCGGCCTCGTTGCGGATATGCGCGATCAGCTGCAGCACGAGGTTGGATCCCTGATCGGCCGCCTGTCGCAGACGAGTGGTTCGCTGCGCGGGCTCGTCGAGGAAACCGCGAGCAATCTCGGTGCAATCGACGCGACTTTGCAGGAGAGCGGGACGCGCTTCACGCAGGGCGCCGAGCAGGCCTCCAATTCGATCTCGCTGTCCTCGCGCCTTCTGGAAAGCAATGTCGAGCGTCTCGACAAGCTGTCGATGACCGCCTTCTCCAAGGTCGCCAGCATCGCCGACCGGTTTCAGGAGCACGGAGCCGTCCTCGCAGAGGCCGTGCAACTCATCGATACCAGCGAGGCCACGCTGCGCTCCACCCTGGAGGGTGGACATGGCGGCATCGAAGAGCTCTCAGCCGGGCTGGTAAAGCGCTCCGAGGAAATCGGCGAGCTGATGCGTTCCTTCGAGGGGGTCATGGACGGCCTGTTCGATCGGACCGAACAGCGCTCCCGTCTGATCTCGACGCGGCTCTCTTCCGAGGTCGGGGAAACCCTCGGCGAGGCTGATCGCAAGATGCAGGGAGCGGAACAACGATCGCGTGCCACGGCCGAGGCCATGCGCGATGCGGTCCAGTCGGTGATCGAGGACGCGAGCCAGCGTTTCGAAGGCGCAACCGAGGAAATGCGCCGCACTGCCGCTGAGATTCGCCAGGAGCTCGAAGCGGCCCGAAGCGAGATCAAACGCGGTGTCGTCGAATTGCCGGAGGAAACGCGCACGAGCACCGAGGCGATGCGGCGGGCGGTCTCGGACCAGATCCGGGCACTGCGCGATCTTTCCGAAGTCGTCTCTCAATCCGGCCGCGCCTTCGACGTGTCGACTCGTGGCGCGGCGCCGACGCGGTCCGCTGCGGCGGCTCCGCAACCGGCCAGCGCAAAGCGCCGGGTGGCACCGCAGACAACGCAGCCCTCCCCGGATGCCGAGCTGACGGAGGAGCAGGAACGCGATGTCGAGGAGCAGATCGCGGCGTCCTTCATGACTGACGGAAATCTGGCGCGGGACCTGCGCGGCTCGAACTTTGATCCGCCAAGCCGCACGGGAACCACACCGGCAAAGTCTGCCGAGATGCGCTCGACCGAGCCTCGGCCCAGCGGCGACCACTCGTTGCCGATGCGCCCGGCGGCACAATCAGGCGAGACGGCAGGCCCTCCTGAAGCTGGCGGCCGTTCGGGCGGCTGGGTGTCGGACCTTCTGCGTCGGGCCTCGCGCGACGAGGAGCAGGGTGGAAGTTCCGCGTTGAATCCAGACGAGCCGCAGCCGGCAGTGCGTTCGCCGCAAGCGGCCCGTTCGCCAGACTCGGTGATGGACTCGCTGAATTCACTGTCCGTCGATATCGCGCGGGCCATCGACCACAAGGCATCGGTCGAGCTGTGGGACCGCTATCGCAGCGGCGAACGCAACGTCTTTACCCGCCGTCTCTACACGATGAAGGGGCAGCAGACCTTCGACGAAATCCGTCGCAAATATCAGCGCGACGGCGAGTTCAAGAAGGCCGTGGACCGCTATCTCTCAGACTTCGAGAGCTTGCTCGGCGATATCGCGAAGAAAGATCCTGAGAACAACCTCACAAAGACCTATCTCACGTCGGACACGGGCAAGGTCTACACCATGCTGGCCCATGCTTCGGGCCGGTTCGACGGCTGATCGAGGCGGATAATCGGACGTTCAGCGCCTCGCTCCGACCATGCTGATCGAGAAAATCGGCATGGTCGAGCTTGGCGAAGAGGTCTCCAACGTTCGACGGCTCAGGGACCCGAATGAGTCCCCGGTCCTGTAACGAGGACGACCGACAAAATCCTGGTGAGTGAAGCATGCCGCCTACGGCGAAGGCGTGTCCTTCGGCCACCGTTCACCCGAAAACGAGCCAAGCAGAGCTCTGTCGAACCATAAGGGCGGCGCCTCGGCCTGCCGCTGACAAGCAGGAGGAATTCCCATGCCCGGCCTCTCGCCTCTAAGCCGCCTGTCCGGCCGTCTCAGCTTTCGAGCGGCCGAGCGAACAGCCGCCGCGATCGGCCGGGTTGAAGCCTTGAGCGATGAGGCGGTCGGGAGAATCTTCACCCGCTTCGATGCGGTAAAAGTGATGCGTGCGGCGGAAGCGCTTGATCGCGACCCCACCCTGCGGCAAGGCCCCCTCGCCGGCCTGACCATCTCGATCAAGGACCTCTTCGATGAAGCTGGCGAGATTACCACGGCGGCGTCCGTCTATCTGGCCGACAGAGCGCCGGCCGAAGCGGACGCCACCGCTGTGGCACGATTGAAAGCGGCGGGCGCCATCCCCTTCGGTCGAACCACCATGTCGGAATTCGCCTATTCCGGCGTCGGGCTCAATCCGCATTTCGGCACGCCCGGCAATAGCTACGACCCGTCGCGAATACCGGGCGGATCGACGTCGGGCGGCGCGCTCAGCGTGGCTCTCGGCCTCGCCGATGTCGCGCTTGGATCGGACACCGGCGGTTCCGTGCGCATCCCGGCCGCGTTCAACGGGCTGGCCGGCTTCAAGCCGACCCAAGCGAAGGTGCCGCTCGACGGTGCCTTTCCGCTGTCGCAGTCCTACGACAGCGTCGGCCCCCTCGCCAGAGATATCCGGATCTGCGCTGGCGTCCATGCCGTCCTCAGTGGCGAGTCACCGCCAACCTTGCCAAGACGGGAAACCAAGGGTTTGCGAATCGGTGTCGTCCGCACGGTTCTCACCGAGGGCCTCGACGAGCAGGTGGCTGCCGACTTCGCCTCCGTCCTCCAGGTGCTGGCCGACAACGGCGTCGAGCTAGTCGACGTCGACATGCCGGCCCTCGCCCAGGCGGGAGCGATCAATCGGGTGATCGTGGCCTCGGAAGCGCACCGCGTCCACGCCGATCATCTCGATGCGCTGGAGACGGTCGGCGACCCGCGGGTGCTCAAGCGGATCATGGCCGCGGCGAGCTTCGCGCCGGACGAGGAAAAGCACGCGCGGGTGGAGCGATCCGCCGCCCAGGCCGCCTTTGTCGGTCTCGCGGCGGATTTCGACGCCTTCATCGCCCCAACGATTCCGATCGTTCCGCCGCTGATCGCGGAGGTGGAGGCCGATTACGATCGGCTCAACGCCCTGGTTCTACGCAATCCATCGACGGTCAATTGTCTTGACGGTTGCGCCGCGACGATCCCGATGCATGCCGCCGGATCGCTGCCGACGGGTCTGATGGTCTTTGGCCCCGGCGGAGCGGACTGGGATATCCTCGCGATCGCCCAATGTTTCGAGCCTCTCGCCCGACGTGGCGCGTCGAAGGATTAGTTGACGAACTGCGGCATCAAGAGGCGTGGTAGCCAGAGTGTGATGGAAGGGAAAAGAACGACCAGCACCAGGATGGTCAGCATCGGCAGCAGGATGAACGCCACGTCACGCATCGCCGCCTTCACCGGAATCCCGCCGATCGAACACGAGATCAGCAGACAGAGCCCGTATGGCGGCGTCACCAGACCGAAGGCGAGGCTGATGATGCCGATCATGGCGAAGTGGATCGGGTGCATCCCGACCTCGAGGGTCACCGGATAGAGCACGGTGCCGAGGATGATGATGGCCGGAATGGCGTCGATGAAGAGGCCGATGATCAGGAAGGCGATCGCGACCGCGAAACCCATTTCGACGATTCCAAGATCCAGGACTTGCACATAGCTGACAAGGGCCGCGGGAATTCTGAAATAGGCCAGCGTCCAGCCAAAGGCGCTCGCGGTGCCGATGCAGAACAGGGCGATCGCCGCAAACCGGCCGGTATCATAGAAGACATGGGCGACTTCGCGCGGACCGACCGCGCGGTAGACGATCAGGCCAAGAACGAGTGCATAGAGCGCAGCGACGACCGATGCTTCGGTCGGCGTGAACAGACCGCCGACGATACCGCCAACGATGATGACCGGCGTCAGCAGCGCCAGCAGAGCCCCCACCAGAGCGCTGGCGAATTCGCCAAGCGTCGCGCGGCCGTGCGGTTGCATGCCATGCCGGCGGGCATAGACGTACACCGCCACCATCATCGCCATCCCAATCAGGATGCCGGGCAGGATGCCGGCGACGAAGAGGCCGCCGATCGACACCGACATCAAGCCGCCCCAGACGACCATCAGGATCGACGGGGGAATGATGACGCCCATCACCGACGAACAGGCCGTGACCGCCACGGAGAAGGACGGGGAGAAACCTTCCTTCTTCATTTGCGGAATCAGCAGCGACCCGATCCCCGCCGCGTCGGCGGTGGAACTGCCGGAAATGCCGGCGAAGAACATCGAGACGACCACGTTGACGTGGCCGAGCCCGCCCGGCAGGTGGCCGACCATCGCGCGGGACAGGCGGATCAGCCTGTCGGTAATTCCGGCCGCGTTCATCAAATTGGCGGCGAGCAGAAAGAACGGCACGGCCAGAAGGACGAAGGAATTGTAGGAGCGGAACATCTCCTGCAGCACCAGCACCGGTGTCAGGCGAGGCTCGATGAAGAAAACCGGGATGCAGGCAAGCGCCAGGGCGAACGCGACCGGCACGCGCAGGATTATGAGAAGAAACAGAAGACCGAACAAAATGCTCGCGACAGTGCCCGGCGTCATGCCGCGGTACCTTTGGCGACGGCGATCTCCTCGACGATCTTTTCGATCACGAAGAGCGTCGTCACCACGCCGGTCAAAGGCCAGGCGACGAAAATCCAGTTCATCGGCAGGGCCGCGATTTCCGACTTCTGGTACCAGCCGAACAGCATGAAGTCCCAGCCATACCAGATGAAGATCAGGGCGACCGCGAGGATCATGAGCTGGACGAAAATGCGTTTGGCCGCCTCGACCTTGGCGTTGGCTGACACCGGAAGCACTTCCAGGTCGAAATGCGTGCCGTCCCGCACCGCGCACATGGCGCCGACCATGATCATCCAGACGAAGCAGAACCGCGCAATTTCCTCGGTCCAGATGTAGCGCGGGACGATCCCGGTGAACCGGGAAAGGATCTGCGCCGTGACTGGGACGAGCAGACCGGCAATGAGCAGTCCAAGCGCTAGCCTAAGCACGAGGTGGATGGCGTCGAGAACGCGGGTCATGATCGTCCTGTGAGGTGAAACGAACGAAACCAGTGGTGGCAGAGTCGCGCCGGAGCGGGCCATGGCTCGCCCCGGCGCAGCTCAACCGATCCGTCGTCACTGCACGTTCTGTATGGCCTTCAGGACGTCTGTCGCGCCGAGTTCGGCGGCATATTCCTCCAACACCGGTTTGGCCGCCTCCAGCATCTTGTCGCGCTCGGTGAACTCGTGGGTCTTGATCCAGCCCTTGTCGACCATCGCCTGCAGCTTCTTGGAATCCTCGCCGCTCTCGATATCGCGCCCGAATTTGCCAGCCTCCGCGCCTGCCCCGTCGATGCATCCCTGCAGTTTCTCCGGCAGCCCCTGATAGGTCTTGTTGGAGATGAACAGCGGACGGATGGTAATCGCATGCTTGGTCAAAGCGAGATCAGGCCCGACCTCGTAGAACTTCATCTGCTCGACGCCGGCCGCTTCGTTCTCGGCGGCGTCGATCACGCCGGTCTGAATCGCGTTATAGACCTCGTTATAGGCAATGACTGTGGGCGCGGCGCCCAGCGCATCGAAAACGCTCGTCCAGATCGGCGCACCCTGCATGCGGATCGGCAAATCCTTGAGCTCCGCCATGTTGGTCACCGGCTTGTTGGCGAAAACATTGCGGGTGCCACCGCCCGCATAGCCGAGGAGACGAATGTCGGCCTTTTCGAGGATGTCGTCGGCGACGGGCTTTAGCAAATCCTGCTCAAGCACCTTGTTCCAGTGTTCCTCGTCGCGAAACAGGAACGGCATGTCCATCAATGGCGCCATGTTCGAGAAGGTCGAGATATGCGCGGGAGACGCCACGGCATAGTCGACCGACAGGCCCTGGTTCATATAGGCGACGTAATCCTTTTCCAGGCCCAATTCGGAGTTCAGGTGCATCTCGAATTCGACCGGCTCGTCGGTATAGCAGGCCTTCACCAGCTCCTCGAACTTGCGCATGGTCTTGGTGAAGGCATGGTTCTCGTCGAACTGACTGGCCCCGACCAGCTTGATCTGGGCGAGAGCCGGAGCCGTAGCACCGAGGGTCGCAACGCCCATGGTGACGACAAGCGCGACGGTGGTTCCTCCAAACAATTTGAAGCTGTTCATTTTTGTCCCTCCGGTTTGACAGCGCCAGGCCAAAAGTCCATTCACCGCCGTTGCTGTTGCAATGCAATATTTTCTCTGCATCGTCTTTTTGCGGTCACTATATCCAAGGGTTTCATGGGGTCAACGTGGATCGTCTTCGCTTCCGTCCCTCGGCTGCCCCACCGAAGATCCGTGCCGCCGCGCTCTCTTGATCCTGTCAGAGTTTACTGTTTTCTGGCCCCGAAATGCTCCAGCAAGGTTCTAAGGCGATGTCCGACCAACCAATGGTGCCACGTAATGCAGCAAAAGGCCCTCTGCTGCGGGCGGTCGGCGCAGTCCGGACGGAAGGGCTTCCGGCTTATGCCCTGGCACTGGTGGCCGTCGTCGCAACGGTCGCGCTCGGCATTATGCTGCCGGGCGGTTTCGATGATCCGCCCATCGCCTGGTTCGTGCCAGCGATTCTCTTCGCCTCCATCTCCGGGGGAATCTGGCCAGGTCTGCTCGCGCTTGTCCTCTCCCTGACCGGCTCGCTTTATTTCGGCAGGTCATCGACAGCGCCCGCCGGCGATCTTCTGACCGCCGCCGGCTTTGTGACGGTGGGCGGCGTTGTCGCTCTGACCGGTGCGACGCTGCGCCACGCTGTTGGATTGATCGCGACGACTGAACGCGTCCTCGATGCCCGCGAGATGCACCTGCGTTCGATCCTCGACACGGTCCTTGATGCGACGGTCGTCATCGAGAAAGACGGCACGATCGTATCCTTCAATGCCGCCGCGACACGCCAGTTCGGCTATAGCGTGGATGAGATCGTCGGTCAGAACGTCCGAGTCTTGATGCCTGAACCCTATCGCGGTGAGCATGACGGCTATTTGCAACGCTACCTGACCACGGGCGAAAAGCGGATTATCGGCGTTGATCGCGTCGTGGTCGGACAGCGAAAGGATGGCTCCACCTTTCCCATGAAGCTGGCGGTCGGTGAGATGAGGATGGGCGACTCGATCTTTTTCACCGGGTTCATTCGCGATCTGACGGAGCGCGAGGAGTCGGCGGCGCGGCTGCAGGAAATCCAGGGCGAGATGGCAAGGCTTGGACGCCTCAGCGATCTCGGCGAAATGGCATCGACCCTCGCCCACGAACTCAACCAGCCTCTGTCGGCGATCTCCAACTATGCCCAGGGTTGCACCCGGCTGCTGCGCGATATGGACGACGCGCTGGCGATCCGCATGCGCGAAGCGCTGGAAGAGATTGTCCGACAATCGCTCCGCGCCGGTCAGATCATCCGGCATCTGCGCGAATTCGTAGCACGCGGGGAAACCGAGAAAACGCCGGAAAATATCCGCGTGCTGGTCGAGGAAGCCGGCGCGCTGGCGCTGGTCGGATCCCGGCAGATGGGTGTCCGGTCGATTTTCGAGTTCAGTCCCGGCGCCGACATGGTCATCGCGGACAAGATTCAGGTGCAGCAGGTACTGGTCAATCTCATGCGCAATGCGATGGAAGCCATGCGCGGCAGCGAAGTGCAGGAGCTTTTCATCCGAACGGCTTCCAACGGACGCGGCGATGTTGTGGTTGAGGTCGCCGACACGGGAACCGGAATCACCGACGAGATCGCGGCCGGGTTGTTCAAACCCTTCGTCACGTCGAAGCCCAACGGCATGGGCGTCGGCCTCGCCATCTCCAAGCGCATCGTGGAGGCCCATGGCGGCAACATATCGGCGAGTGGTAACGACAAGGGCGGCGCCACATTCCGCTTTACGCTGCCGGCGATGAAGGAGGTCTCGAATGGAGATCGGTGACTATACGGTCCACATCGTCGACGACGAGGAGGCGGTGAGAAAGTCGCTCTCCTTCCTGCTGACCACGGTCGGCTTCACTGTGCGCGTGCACGGCTCGGCGACGGCCTTACTAGCCGCCGCGCCCGGACTTGGGAAAAGCTGCCTGGTGACCGATCTGCGCATGCCGGATATGAGCGGCGTCGACTTGCTGCATCGTCTGAAGGACGCGCAAGCACTGATGCCGGCGATCGTCGTCACCGGCCATGGCGACGTGCCGATGGCGGTGGAAGCCATGAAGGCCGGTGCGCTCGATTTCATCGAAAAGCCGTTTGAGGATGAGGTGCTGATCGCGGCGATTCATCGCGCCGCCGCCGAGCTCGAGCAACGACTCGACGGCGTCGATGTTCAGGCGATCCAAGCCAGGATCACGACATTGACCGAACGCGAATCTGAGGTCCTGTCTGGCGTTGTGAGAGGGCTTCCCAACAAATCCGTCGCCTTCGACCTCAATATCAGCCCGCGCACGGTCGAGGTTCACCGCGCCAATATCATGGCGAAGATGCAGGCTGGCAGCCTTGCCGAACTTGTCCGCATGGCACTGCTGGTGGACATGGGTGGTGAGCGGACGGCGACGAGCGCACGGGACCGGTCAAATTGATCTGACGCATGGCGCGGCCTCTCCAAGAACGATAGTGCACCAACAAGGGTCGGGCATTGCCCGGCTCGCGACGCATATGTCCGGAGCACCCCGTATCGTGGAGACAATCGGCCTGATTCTTGTCGTGGCGCCCGACCGTGATTTTCGCAAATCGCTCGAATTCGCGCTCGAAGCGGAAATGTACGAGGTGGATTCGCATGCCGGACTCACCTCGGCTCTCGCATCGCCGCGCGTCAGATGGTTGGACTGCGCGATCGTCGACGAAAAAGCGGTGCGCGATCACACCTCCGAATGGGATGCGCTCGAACGCCTCGGCGCGCCGGTCATTTTTCTGATGGATAAGCGGCCCCCTCCGACCGACTTTGCCCAACTGACAATTCTGACCAAGCCATTTCTGGGCAACGCTTTGATTCAAAAGCTTGAAAACATTGCCGGAAGTCCGGCAACGCGTTGAGGCTACGTAATTCCCCTAAGGACATAACCGAATTTCGCGCAACCATGATCGGCGCCATTGTTTCCCCACCAGAACGGAAAAGGGAAACAACAATGCTCGCTTCCACCCTCGCCCCGTCGCCCTTGCGGTCGCATCCCTTCACGATCGATCACCCGGCGTTTCCACCGGCTGC